>CAMDEL010000071.1 GCA_945896765.1 Singulisphaera sp. GP187 | reverse complement strand
CGAAGTGGTTGGCAGATGCCGCGACAGGCGACCAGAATGCTTGGCGAGCAATTGTGTCGGAATTTTCTCCGCGCATTTTCGGGCTTCTGAGGGCGCAATGCAGAGATGCAGATCTCGCTGAAGAATTGACGCAATCCGTTTTCGTCACGTTGGCGGAAAAATTGGCGGAATACACCGAGCAAGGTCAATTTGAATCTTGGATTTTTCGAGTCGCTATAAATCGTCTTCGTGATGAGATGCGCAGGAGAACGCGGCACGCTAAGCCGATGGCTCAAGAGACGCTGTCCGAAATTGAGGGAGGGGCGGGTGATAGTGGTTATAGGACTGTTGAGCCGGAACAGGTTTTGGCCCTTGAGCGAGCAATGGACGAATTGTCGACCTCAGACCGTGAAATCGTGGACTTACGGCACACGGCAGGGCTGAGCTTTAAGCAGATCGCCTCTTTGCTTGAAGAGCCCGTCGGCACGCTTTTGGCAAGACATCACCGTGCGCTCGCTCGGCTTCGTGAAACGATAGAGCGAATTCAAAAAAGAGGGTCGAAATGATGCAATTGATGAGAGGACGGGGCGTTGACCTGACAGCATTATGAGTGATTCCAAGTCAAATTTTGATCCCGATTTCGATGCTTCCTCGGCGACGCCTGCTGATGCGGAACTTCATTCGCTGTTGAATGCTCGGGGACAGCGCATGCGAGATTGCAGCGGCATGAGTGAGCGCGTGACTCGCGCCACGCTTCCAATGATTGTTTCTGGTGTGAATGCGTCGGGTATGAATACTTCGGGCAAGTCTTTCAATTTCATCGCTGCACGCGAGCGTCGCATCCGATGGAGAGTTGGATTTGCAGTCGCGGCATCTTTGGTTGCGGCATTCGTGATCGTCAATTTGCCTACGAATCGAACTGGAATGGATGCAGCATCTGATGTTGTTGCGTCGACAGATCAAGGTGGAACTGGATCCGAACCTGTACTTGTTTCTCTGCTGGGTGGAAGTGAAATGATTTCGTCCGATGGAATAAGTGAATTTATAATTGATGAAGCCAACGCCATGCCGATACTTCGAACACGAGATGCATCATTTGGAGATCTAAATTCTGAAGTGAATTTGATACTTGCTTCTGCATTGACGCAGTAATGTTCCAAGCAATTTGATCAATTGGGATTCGAGATTCAACGAGCCGACCTGAAACACAATTCCTGAAACAGAAGTCTGAAAAAACAAATCAAAATGCTTAATCTTTCAATAATCATGCTGACGAGTGCTTGTTCTTTCGCAATGTCTACAGATGCGCACTTCATCTCGGCCTCGCCGGATGAGGCTTCTGCTGCAGGAATTGCGGCCGTTTCTGGGGAGAATGGCGCAAGCGCACGCAATAATTCTCGAGCAGAAGCGCAATCTCGAGCAGGAGGGCCCGATGCAGATGCATTGATTTCCGTCGCCCGCGATGTGTCGCCGGAGTGGGCAAAGACTCTCGAGACCGCACGCGCGAAAGACCCTGAAACATTTCGAGCAGCCGCAGCAAAGTTGGGCAAGCGACTTTCATCGCTTGCTGTCTTACGTGAACACAAGCCAGCGTTGTATGCGCTGCGTGTTGAAGAACTGAAAGTGCAAGGTCAACTTGACGGATTAGGTCCACAGTGGATCAGTGCGCGAATGGGAAGCCGTGCGGAAGAAGCCGCACAGATTGAGACTCAAATTCGCGGACTTGCTGGAACGCTGGTTGATCTCAATTTGCGTTCCCGTGCGATGGAATTAGCAGAGATCGATGCGGTGATGCGAACGATGCGCGCCGATTTGCAGCGCGATGCAAGCGGACGAAACGAAACAGTCGAGCGAATGGTCGTTGCCGTTCGAGATGGAACTGGCGAACTGATTCTTGGCGGGCGATCTCCAGTGGATGCTTCCGCTTCATCAGCGTCAAAGACCGCAACGCCGGCGAAGACCTCTGCGCCTGCAGCCCCCGCGCCCGCGGTCCCTGCGCCTGCTTCTCCATAGAATCTAGAAGATGCTCATTTGGGAACTGCACATCAGACCGCGGAAAAATCGCGTGCGATGAATAAGCGTTCTCGCGCAACATTTTCGCCTGCAATCGTGGGATTTTTCGTGTTCGGAGTCATTCTGCTTTCGTGCGTTGTTTCATTGCCTTGGACGATGGCGCGTGTGGAGGTCGCGGGAAATGCTCCCGTGCGCCGATACGAAGCAGGCAATCTTGATCTGTCGCTTCTCGCACCTTCATGGTGGGAAGACTCTCAGCAGATTTGCGATCGCATCGAAGTGCAGCGATCGGCGAATGCATATGTGCCATCACGAATTCTTGGAACAGATCGCCTTGGCCGCGATGTATTTGCGCGCTGCTTGCTTGGCGGTGCGGTGAGTCTTTTGGTGGGATTAAGTGCTGCACTTGTCGCCGTGGGATTTGGAACGCTGTATGGAACAACGAGTGCCGCATGCGGAGGTCGTGTGGACAACATCATGATGCGTGCAGTGGATGTGCTGTATGGATTGCCATCGATGTTGCTTGTCGTCATGTTCGCCGTTGCAGCGGAAGGAATCTTGGAAAGAGTTGGCATCGAAAGAACGGGAAGTGGCCGTCAGATTTTCGACCTACTCATTCTTCTTCTGGCGATTGGTGCGACGAGTTGGTTGACAGTTGCTCGTGTGATTCGCGGGCAAGTCCTCAGTTTACGTGGCCAACTTTTTATGGAAGCATGTCGTGCAGTTGGGGTCGGACCCTGGCGTCAATTCCGTTTGCATTATTTGCCCAATGTGATTGCGCCGATTGCGGTCTATGCGGCGCTGGCAGTTCCAGCAGCAATATTGGCGGAAAGTTTTCTCAGTTTTCTTGGGATCGGTGTTCGCGAACCCTTGCCTTCGTGGGGAAATCTCGCCGCCGAAGGACTTTCCGAAGTCAATACGATTCGCAGTCGCTGGTGGTTATTGCTCTGGCCATGTCTATCGATCGCTTTGACCCTTCTCGCATTGAACTTTGTAGGCGATGCTTTGCGGCGAGCTGTCGATCCAGCATCACGAGGTCGATCTGCGACGGCGTGATAGTCTTGTATTTCTTATGCAAAACAGATTTGGAATTAAAGATTTCGTCATCGTCTTTCTGTTACTCCTGATCGTTGCAACCCTTTGGCTCTCGATGATTCAGCGCGATCGACAGTGGCCTGTTCTTCAATCTATCGCTGAGCAAGGGCGCAATCTGGATTCTCGACTTGCGGGAATTGAAGAGAAAATCCGCACTGGCGTGCCGATGAGTTCTTCGGCGTCATCGTCAAGTTCTGCTGAGCCTGTTGCAACAACGAAGAGAGACGAATCGTGGGCGCGTGCGGGCATTCCAGTGAAGTGGCAACCCGAACCTGCTTTCCCAAACGATCCAGCGAAAGTGCCGGGATACAAAGTGGGCGGCGAGTTTGTTGAAATTTTCGAAGGTCAGCCGAGCAAAGTGACGCCATATTTGTATGCAGATGTCTATGGAAGTCGTGTTGTTGATCGTGTCAGCGAATCTCTTGGATCGTTTGATCCTAAGACGATGAAGTTGGTCGGTGTCTTGGCGGATGCGTGGCAAATTGACCCCGATGGCAAGTGGATTCGTACGCATATCAATCCGCGCGCAACATTCAGCGACCGCACGCCAGTGACGGCGGAAGATGTGCGCTGGACATACATGGATTTCATCATGAATCCGTTGATTGATGCAGATCGCACGCGCTCGACATTGATCGACATTTTTGACGGCGTGGAAGTCATCGACAACTTGACTGTTGAGATTCGTTTCAAGGATTCGCTGTTCACAAATATCTTGACAGCGCTTGGCGAACCAATATTGCCAAAGAAGTACTACGCACAGTTTGAGCCTGCGCAGATCAATCAATCGACAGGGCTCTTGATGGGATCTGGGCCATTCATGATGGAGCGCATTCCATCGAGTGCTCAAGATCTTTCGAGTCAGTGGACGCCTGGACAAGACATCGTGCTTGTGCGCAATCCAAACTGGTGGTACGGCCGCGCTCCACTCGAGCGTCAGCGCTTTCGTGTTATCAAGGATGATCTTGCGCGCTTGGTTGCATTCCAAAACAACGAGGCATCACTTGTTTTGCCGACATCGCCTCAATTCAACACAGTACTTCGTGATAATCCAGAATTTGAGAAGACCAACTATGCATTGAAGTGGGTCAATATGCGAAGTGGATATTCGTTCATTGCATGGCAGTGCGGACCTCGCGGAGAAACTGGTCGCAAGACGCCATTTCAGGATGTACGAGTCCGTCGTGCGATGACCTTGCTCTTGGACCGCGAAAAAATGATTCGCGATATTTGGGATGGGATCGGAACGGTTGCCAAAGGACCGTTCAATCCTGAAAGTCCTGCATCCGATCCTTCGCTTTCTCCGATGCCATTTGATCCAGATGCTGCGATGAAGTTGCTGAAGGAAGCGGGCTGGGAAGATCGCAATAAAGACGGAATCTTGGAAGATGCGCAAGGTGAAAAGTTTCAGTTTGAATACACATATGCCACTGGCGGCGAAATTGGCGAGCGCATCGCCCGATTTACAGGCGATTCATATAAGAAGGCTGGCATTGTCATGACGACGCGGCCGATTGATTGGAGTCGATATCAAGACATCATCAAATCGCGGGACTTTGATGCGATCACGATGGCATGGAGCGCATCGGCACCCGAGAGCGATCCAAAACAAATCTATCACTCTGAAAGTATGGCCAAGGGGAGGGACAATTTCACGCAGTGGTCCAGTCCTGCCGCAGATAAGTTGATCGAGCAAGGTCGACGCACCATGGACGAGCAAACGCGCATGCTTGTCTGGCATGAACTGGAATCGGTCATCGCGCAGGAGCAGCCTTACACATTCATTCGTGTTTCGCCTTGGTTGCGATTCGTCAAGCGAGACTTTGGAAATGTGCGGATGTACAAGACCGGTCTTTCGCCCGAAGAATTCTTTTTCTCTGGAACTTCCTCGCAGGCAAAACCTGCAAACTAGTTGCAAACACCGATGCTTCCGTACATCAGCCGTCGACTGCTCTTGATGATTCCCACACTGATTGGGATGACCTTTATGGTTTATAGCTTGATCGCGCTTTCTCCAGGTGGCTTCAGCGCAAGCGCATCTGCTGCAGCAGGAGGCGGCAGTCCAACTGGTGGTGATCCGCGAATCGCAGAGGCGCGATTTCGAGATCGCTTCGGTCTTGATGAACCTCTCTTGACGCAATATCTGCAGTGGCTTGGTCGCGTTTCTCCTGTGAAGTTTGGCGAACGCGCGCAGATCGACTCGACCGGTGAACGCATTTATCCGCCTGCGCAGCCTCCACAGATGATTGAATTCGAAGCGTGGGTTGATCGAGAACAAGCGAAGTCCGCAGCAACGATTGCGACAACAGCGTTCACTGCGGCGCCGAGTGGCGATGAGGCTCGTTCGCAATATCGCGCATTCGCACGAGAAAATCGCGCAAGTCGTGAGGCATTCGTCACATCGCTTGCAACTCTTCGGATCGCTCTTGCGCAGTATGCAGAGGCAACGGGGCAAGGATCACTGGTCGATGCACGTGGCGAAGTGCAAGCAAGTTCAGCAGCATCTCTTCGAATCGACAAAAATATTCCGCAGTGGGCGGCGGTGAAGATTGCAGCGGATGCTGCATTCGCCGATAGTGTGAAAGCCGCGAGTTCGCGTGCGTCGCTGCTTGCATGTTTTCAAAGCGCGCCCTTCGCGCAAGCTGGCATCCCTTTGATTCCGAGCGTTATTTCGTTCGGCGCGCCAGATTTGGGATGGAGCCGAACGAAGAATCGTCCGGTGATCAGCTTGATTCTGGAAGCGCTGCCGATCACGATGCTGATCAATCTCATTGCATTCCCGCTGATCTATCTTGTCGCCATTCCTACTGGAATGCTGGCAGCAGCAAGGCGAGGATCGTGGTTCGATGTGCTCAGCGGGGGACTCTTCATCGCACTCTGGTCAATCCCTGTGGTGTGGGCTGGTGTGCTGGCAATTGGATTTCTTGCGAACAATCAATACTTGGGATTGTTTCCTGTGGCGGGCTTGAGTGCAACCGATGCATCGACGATGAGTTTTCTGCCGCATATGGGAGCAAATGGTTTCGAGCGCGGATGGCTGCTTGATATGGGTTGGCACTTAGTGCTTCCGGTCGTTTGCTTGGTCTATGCGGGATTCGCAGTGCTTTCGCGGCAAACACGCGCGGCGATGTTGGACAATTTCAATGCGGATTATGTGCGAACTGCGAAGGCGAAGGGTGTTTCTCGTCGCGACATCGTGATGCGTCATGTCTTTCGCAATTCACTCTTGCCGTTGATCACCATGTTTGTATCGATTTTTCCCTCGATGCTTTCGGGGAGTGTGATCGTCGAAAAGATTTTCTCAATACCGGGCATGGGATCGCTGATGTTGGAAGCGATTGGCTTGCATGACTCTGAAATCATGTTGGCCAATACGGTCATGATTGGTTGCGTCACGCTTGCCGCGCTTCTTCTCGCTGACATTTTGTATGCCGTCGCAGATCCGCGGGTGTCCTATGCATAACGAACCTTCGGCAATTTCTGGAGTCGAAGCAATGCGTGGCCTCGGCACGAGCGAGGCTCGTGGATTCTGGGCAGATGCATGGTCGCGCGTTTTGCGAAATCGCTCTGCGATCATTGCAATCGGATGGATCGGACTTGTTGCGCTTGGCGCAATCTTCGCGCCGATTCTTGCAAATTCAAATCCGCTTTGGTTGGGTGAAGTTGGACCAAATGGTGAAATCACCTCATGGCATTCGCCCCTCTGGAATAGTTTGACTGCCACGGATCTCTTGCTGCTCTTTGGATCAATCGCGGCAACCATCTGGATCATCCTGCCGATGAAGATGCCCCGAGGAGAACGGCTTGGCGTTCTCGCAGCCATTGCGGTCTTCTGGATGTTGACTGTTGTTCTGGTGACCGTCGCAGCACATTGGTTGGATGAACCAAGTCGCGTTGGTTTGTTTGGAAAGTTGGGCGAGTGGGTTTCCGATCCGCAGTTTGTGATGCGCCGAATCATTCTTGTCGCGGGGATGGCGTTGCCAATCGGCTTGGCATTTCTTGCGATTCCATTTCTGATCGCGTTGCGTGGCAGAATCATTGTGATTGCAATCGCACTCGCAGCGGTTTCACTTGCAGCAGGAAGTCGTTGGCAAGAACGACCAGTCGATTTCGACCGCTATGTTGTGGATGAAGCGGCGGGTCGAATTCGTTGCGTCTATACATTGATTCCGTGGAGTCCCGATCGACTGCGCAGTGAATTGATCGTGGTGCCGCCGATGAATACTGTTGCGCAAGCGGTTGCTGCAAAAGATGCAGCATCAGTACGCGAGTCTCAGCGATTTGCAAACGCAGTTGTTTCCGCAAACAGGGACGGCAACGATGATGTTGCTCGACGAGCGCAGGAAGATCTTGGGCAAGTCGCAAATCAGCGTGCATCGCTGCAACGAGAATGGAAGCC
>CAMDEL010000070.1 GCA_945896765.1 Singulisphaera sp. GP187 | reverse complement strand
CGACTTGTCGCTGCGCTCTGTCTCGTGACTGCGATGCCCGAGTATCAACTCTGCTGACCAAACTGAAAGCAAACTATGGAACCAACCAAACCATTCTCTCGACGAATCTTCTTGCAACAAGGCGTCACGCTTGCTTCGATGGTTGCCTCGATCCCATGGTTCTTGCAGCACTCTGCGCTTGGCATTCTTCCTGTCGACGGTCGAGTCACAAGCCATGCTGGAGTTCCCGAAGATAAGATTCTTGTGGTGGTTCAATTGGGCGGTGGGAATGACGGACTGAACACAGTCATCCCTTATGGCAGCGATGACTATTACCGCTCGCGTCCACAATTGGGAATCGCGGCGCCTGGAAAAAACAATGGAGCCATCGAACTTGATAAAAAGATTGGTATTGGATTGCACCCAAATTTGACTGGTTTTAAAGAACTTTTTGACTCAGATCGCTTGGCTGTGATCCAAGGTGTTGGATATCCCAATCCAAACCGTTCGCACTTTGCTTCGATGGATATTTGGCATACGGGATCTTCCAAGGGCCGAGGCGATGGTTGGATCGGACGCTATGTGGACTGCTCGTGCAATGGATCACCGCAAGCGGATGCGGAGATTGCGATTGGGCGCACTGCCCCACTGGCGATGATTGGCGGAGTCAGCAAACCAGTTTCGTTCGAAAATGCAAAGCTCTTTCAGTGGATGGGCAAAGACTTGCCAAGCGATATGGCCGATCCATACGAAGCGATCAATCGCGCTGGCACACTTGATGGAGTCACGCCTGGATCGCAAACTGCGTTCTTGATGCGAACAGCACTTGATGCGCAACTTTCCAGCGATCGCATTCGAGGCGCGATGGCAAAGACGCCACTCGTTGCATATCCCAATACGAAGTTGGCGACTCAGTTGAGATCCGTTGGTGCGATGATTCGTGATCAGATGAAGACGCGCGTGTATTACGTTTCGATTGCTGGATTTGATACTCATAGCGGACAAGCCAACAGCCACGGAAATCTGATGCGCGAAGTTGGAGATGCGATTCTCGCATTCCAAAATGATCTGAAAGCACAGGGCAATGACGCAAATGTCGTCACGATGGTTTTCAGCGAATTCGGTCGTCGTGTGAAGCAGAATGCTTCCGGCGGAACGGATCACGGAACAGCTGCGCCAATGTTTGTCATTGGCACTGGAGTCAAAGGCGGCGTGCACGGCATACATCCATCGATGACCGATCTTGATAATGGGGATCTAAAATTCACAACCGATTTCCGCAGTGTCTATGCGACCATTTTGGATCAGCATTTGAGTACGCCATCGAGCAAACTTTCAGGCAAAGTGCTTGGGCAGGCGTATCCAAACTTGAAGTTCTTGAGGGGGTGAGAGAAAAATATTTGGTGTTTTTGGTGCCGCAGACTTGCATGGCTGGCTTGATGTGCAATTTCGTGGCTGTATCCGTGGCTGTTTCCGTGGCTGTTTCAGTCGCAATTCTGCTTGCGTGCCCAGCCGCTGGAAAGTTCTCTCGGGCGAGTTCCGCAGGCGACTGACTTCGCTTGCAATCAAATTTCGCAAACCGGATCGTGTCGGTCGCCGAGGACTGTCTGAGCCCCGAGAGGACTTTCCACGGCTGTCGCGATGTGCTGTCTGATTCTGCTACGCGAACGCTTCACCGACAATGCGTAGACTTCGCCCCACCGCTTTTGAGAAATTCCAAATATGAGCTCGCAATCAAGTCCACTCTTCTTCACCGCAATCCGCGAATCACTGCGAGAAGGAATCACAGGGCAAACAATTCTGCGCGACATATTGGCGGGAATCGTTGTCGCAATCATCACGCTTCCGCTCTCGGTAAGCCAATCAATTGCGATGGGACTGCCGCCACAATATGGGCTGTACACCAGCATCGTCGGCGGAGCAGTCGCAGCGATCTTTGGTGGATGCAGATTTCAAGTCGGCGGCACCGCCGCAGCATTCGTGATTCTTCTTGCGCCAGTTGTTGCTGAATTTGGACCTTCAGGAATCTTGGTGGCATCACTCGGTGCGGGTGCGTTGCTGCTTCTCTTTGGATTCCTTCGACTGGGCCACTTCATTTCTTTCATTCCCTACCCTGTCATTTCAGGATTCACAATGGGTCTTGGGATATCAATCATGATGCATCAGTCCGCCAATTTTCTGGGGCTGAAACTGATTCCACAACCTGACTATCTTGAATCTTTTTATCAATCCACATTACAAGTCAATGCTCTTGTACTCAGCGACACCACAATCGGAGCCGTGACACTGTTCTTGCTGTTTTTCATTCCGCGAATTCATCAATGGTTTCCAAAGTCCCTCGTGGTCCTTCCGATCGTCACTGGCGTCAGCGTTGCCATCACTCACTTCGTTCCTTCTTGGCAGCCAGTCACAATTGGATCGCATTTTAAATCGTCTATTGATGGAATCTTGACTTCTGGGTTACCGCAGGATTTGCCGCAATTCATCTTGCCGTGGATCAATAGCAGTGGAACTTCTCAACTTGCTTGGAACTTTTCAACCGTTCATATGATGATCAAAGCTTCGATTTCCATCGCATTGCTTGTCGCAGTCGAAACATTGATCACTGCCGTGGTTGCTGATCGGCAGACACGAACACGTCATAATTCCAATGGCGAACTGATTGGATTTGGTATGGCGAATCTCATCTCGCCTTTCTTTGGCGGATACTGCATAAGCGGAGCAATTGTTCGAACTGCGCCCAACATTCGTGCGGGTGGCCGAACTCCATTCGCTTCGCTGAGTCACTGCGCAATTTTACTGATCGCCATGTTGACGCTTGCGCCAACCATCAATTTGCTTCCACTTTCCAGCTTGGCAGCTCTGCTGATTTGGGTTGGATGGAATATGTGCGACTTTTCTCCATCGATCCGATTCCTTCGTGCTGCGCCTCGTGGCGATCGCGCGATTCTGCTTGCGTGCTGCGCATTGACTGTTTTCTTCAACATGGTCATTGCGATCACTGCTGGGATTATTCTTGCATCCGTATTCTTTATGCAGCGGATGAGTTCGGTTTCAACGGTCGATTTCCTACCGAGTCATCAGAAACAGTCAGCGGAGCAACTGACGCGAGGCATCGATCGATTTCATGTTCGTGGGCCGCTCTACTTTGCATCAGCGCAGAGGTCTCTTGAAATCATTCAGCCATCCAAAGATGGGTACGCAGCAGTGATTGACCTTTCCGAAGTGCCATTCATTGATTCGACTGGAATCCTGCGATTGCGAGAAGCAATCGAACGACTGCACGTTGGCAACATCTCGGTTGCAATCGCAGCAATTCAGCCAAGTACGCAAACTGCGCTTGAGAAGGCGAATTTCCTCCAACTGCATCCGTATCTACGCGTCTTCAAAACAAGTGCAGAAGCAATTGATGAATTGCAGCTCCAAAAAACGAATCAGCCTGCCAACCCGCAAGTCTGACAAATCACGCCGAATATTCATCCGCACCGAATACTTCAATGCGCACTCCCTCGGGCAGCGCATCCAAAAACATTCGTCCATAATTTTTAGTCATGATCCGAGAATCAAGTACAACCACTCGACCCGTGTCCGTCGCGCTGCGCACGAGTCGACCGAATCCCTGTCGGAATCGAATGATTGCTCGTGGCAGAGTGTCGTCCTTGAATGGATTTCCTCCACGCGCTCTGATTGCTTCATGGCGTGCTTGAACAAGCGGCGCATCGGGAACTTCAAATGGCAAGCGAGTGATAATCACATTGCGCAGCGCGCGACCTCGCACATCAATCCCCTGCCAGAAACTTGCGACGCCAAAGAGCACGCTGCGCTCATCCTCTCGAAATCGCTTCAAAAGCAGGTTGTTTGAAACTCCCGCACCCTGCGCGTGCACTGGGAAACCAAGCTTTAGAAGTCGAGGCATAGTCGCTTCGACGAGCGCGTTGAGCGAACGGAAACTCGTGCATAACACAAACGCACCACCGTCCGTCTCTTCGATGTGGTGCAAGACACGCTCTGCAAGCACGAGCATATGACCATCATCGCGTGGATCTGGAATCTGAGGCTCGACGTGAACACGCACTTGCCTGGCGTAATCAAATGGACTTCCCAAGATGAGAATCTGTGGATCAGTGATTCCCAAACTTGCCGCAGTCAGCGCGCAGTTGCCATGACTGGTCGCAAGCGTTCCAGATGTCAGCACAACAGAAACATCTTGGCTGAACAGGTGCTTCGCCAGCAGCGGTCCAACATCAACTGCAGCAGCGGCGATGGTGATCTCTGGACGACCAGCCGAAGGACCTCTGCGACGTGCAGTAGAATTCATCCAGTACACGCACCCGGGCATGGTCTGCGCCAAAAGAGATTCACAAGCGAAGGCAAGCGCCGTAGCCCGCTGTGCATACGAATTGATCTCGTATGAATCTGCTTCATCAGCAGCTCGTTCGCGAACTAATTGCAAAAGCACTCCAAGACTTTTGAGTGGTCCGCTGAGCGAATCTGTAACGACATTCGCAGATCGAATCCGAAACTCTCCTTCGCCCCCTTGCGATTCGCGCCAATGCCAAAGATCGCCAAAGAAACCCTCCGACACGCGACGACAAATATCAATCTGACGCAGCGCAGATTCGAGCGTCTCATCGCCACCATCTTTCATTGGGACATCATTGATTGCGCCTCGATTGTTTGCGGGATTCCAAAGAGTTCGCAGCAAGTGCAAGACGGCGCCTTCGCTCAGTCGTGCACCAAAGTGATCCGCCGCAACCTCTTCGAGAGAATGCGCTTCATCAAGAATCACATGGTGATAGGGCGGCAAGAAACCACGGCCTCCAGCAGCACGCATCGCCAAGTCGCTGAAGAAAAGCGAGTGATTGCACACCAGCAAATCTCCGCCTTCCATGCGTCGCCGCGCCGCTTGATAAAAACATTTTTCGTATGTCGGACATTTGCGGCCCATGCAATTTCCCGCATCGGACTGCACTTGCTCCCACACATTGTGCGCGGGCATGACAGGAAGTGATGTCGTTGTGCCATCGCGTGTTTCATACGCCCAATCTTCAAGACCCTGCAAGGCATGACGATCTTCTTCGCCGCCGAAGAGGCGATCTTGCCGAGCGCTTGCAAGTTTGAGTCGGCGCAGCGAAACATAATTCCCGCGACCTTTCACCAGCACCGTACTGAATTCCTCTGGAATGACAGCGTTCAGCAGCGGAATATCTTTCTCGACCAATTGTTCCTGCAGCGCAATCGTGTTCGTGCAGATGATGACACGCTCTTGGTGATCGACCACTCTTCGAATCGCGGGAACGAGATATGCAAAACTTTTTCCAACGCCGGTGCCAGCTTCGACCAGCAATCGTCCTTTGCGATCAAGGCACGTATCGATCGCCGCTGCCATTTCAAGTTGTTGAGGACGATGTTCAAATCCCACGAGGCGTTTCGCCACGGGACCAGTATCAGAAAGAATAATTGCGGCCTGAAGCGCCATCATCCAAGTCTACGTTTGCGCGAATCGATTGGACGAAATCATCCCCAATTGGAGAGCAGAATTGCCAAGTCAGGGCCGCTGACGATTTGGTCGCCGTTGAAATCAGCGCTCCCTGGACCGCCCCACTGAGAAAGAAGGGCTGCGAGGTCGACTCCGTTGACGATTCCGTCACCGTTGATATCACCACTCACACCACCGCAACCAACGGTGATGATCTTGAGATCATCAATCGCCGCCTCCACAAGTGAGCCAGCACCAAGATCCTGAGCAATAAATCGCACGCGAACTGGTGATCCGACTGAAATGAGACCATCGAGAGCGATATCTGCCTCGCGCCAAAGTGTTGCGCTGGACTGAACGGTCGTTGCCGTTGTCCACACAATTCCGTCGCCAGAAACTTGCACAACGAATTCGTCGAGGTTTGGCGATCCGCCTAAATTATTTGTGTACCAAAACCAATATCGCAAATGCGCTCCTGGAACCATCGAGCCAAGTATTGGCGACTGCAGCGTGGTGATTCCGCCGTCGACATCTGCGGCTCCTGCACTTCCGCCGATCATTCCCTGACCAGTGAACGCGCACTGAGTTGCAGTTCCAAGAGTGTGATCATCTTCCGATTGTGCGGTTGTTGCAATCGGATCGCCACGAATCCATGCCCCTGCAGTCGCCGTGTCTCCAACAACTCCATAGATCCAGCCAGAATTGGCAACTTCAAAGTCATACTCGCTGAGAATGATTTCGCTCGACACCGTCGCGCTGAGGAATGTGTTGGGCGCACTCGTCGGATATCTCACAGGGGATCCACTTGTCAGAGTGACCTCGATATAAAAATCCACAATAGCGCCGCACGATGCCGCAGGAATCATTCCGTTATACACATCTCCTGAAACGAAAACCAGCGGAGTCGACTGCCAAGAACCAGCGTTGATGCGAGAGAAAAGTCTGCGATCAACAACTGCGCCTGGAACAATTTGTCGAATGAGCACAGCAATTGGCGTTGCTTGATTTGAAACAAGTCTCGTCGGCGCACCAGTTGGAAGAGTCAAGATGACGGCCTGCGCAGTCGCTTCTGCCATAGTCAACGCAGCAGCGAAACATTCGCGCGCACAAGGAAGAATTTCTGCAGGAGGCATGACGAAACCGTATGTCCCCTTGTCGCGTACTTCGATGGTCCATGCGAGTGCGCCGCGTGCGCCATACACCCAATCGACCGATCCGCCGCTTGCAAGATAGAGCGTTGATCCGACTGGTCCAACGATGTACGCCGAGCCAGTTTCAGTGGAAATTGCATTTTTCATTGCGTCGCCAATAGATTGGAAGACCGCCGCATCGACAGAAGGCGCGACGGTGTATGCCCACGGCGAAAGAACGAGTTGGCTATAAGCATGAAAGTCAATGTTCGAAACGATGTTTGGTCGCGCATTGAAAAAGTCGCGCATTGCCGCTGTTTCTGGCTCGGAAAATGGACCAGTGCCGCGGTAAGTCTCGCTGGATGTTTGTGTGCTTGCACCTGCGCCTCCCCACTCATATCCCCAGTTCCTGTTGTTGTCGACGCCGAAAGTTCCGTCGCCGTTGTTGCGGCGATTCTTGCGCCAGAGTCGATTCGCGCTGTCACTCCACGTGAAAAAATATCCATCGGGATTGACAACTGGTATCACGAAAATTTCAGCGCGACTGAGAAGTGCATGCACACGAGGATCGGTGTCCGCACTCTCGACCAATCGATCCGCGAGAAACATTCCCGTCATTGCCGCGCCCCACTCGCGTGCATGTTGAGTGGCATTAAAAACAATTCCAGGCACGGAAGTTCCAGCAGGAGCCGCGCTGATTCGAAGGCCAAGAATTGGTCGACCTTCGAGCGAGGTTCCCACCACGACAACCGATGCGATATCTGGTCGAGCATCTTTGAGTGCGTAGAGTCGAGCATTGATCGCAGCAAGATCTTTGAAATCGCTGAACCACGCATCGTCGGCGACGCCGCCTTCTGCTGGCGGTGCTGCGAGACGCTTCGCCTCCGCTTGCACAAGGTCATCAAGATTTTCAATCATCACGCAATACTCAAGTTTGGTTCGAGTGAGCGCGGCAAGTTGCTCGGGCGAGACTTGATAATCCGCCTCCCCACCGTAGATGCCGTGAGACCACATGTCACCCGAAAGAGATTCCATTGTTCGCACATCACGAAGCGAGTTCAAGCGGACTCGAACAACGCTGTCGGAG
>CAMDEL010000069.1 GCA_945896765.1 Singulisphaera sp. GP187 | reverse complement strand
GTGCCAATTTTCAAGAATTCCAGCGCAGATCGTGCAATTCCGATGCAATTAGAAGACGCGTTAGTGAAAGAAATCGAATCAACAACCCCGTACAAGATCACCGGCGAAGGGCGTGCGGACACGGTTCTGCGCGGAACCATCTCCAAAGTGGACCTTTCCATGCTCTCCCAGAGCCTCGCAACGGGATTGACCGAAGAAATGGCCATGAAAGTGACGGTCGACTTCGAATGGTTTGACATGAAAACGGGGAAACCCATAATTTCCAGAGCGGGATTTCAATCCAGTGCGGTCTTTGTTGCAAGTCTTCCCAATAATCAACCGATTGATTTAGCACGATTTGCCGTGGCTGAGCAGCTCGCGCGGGATATAGTCGCAAGTCTACAAGGTGAATGGTAAAGGTGATTGGTAACGCAGAATGAAAAGGGAAACGACATGAGCATCGAAAACGACAAGCAAAAGACTGGGCAAAAAAGTATCAATATGAATAATCAAATTTCATCTCAAACTTCGCAACAATTCGGCGCTCCTATTCAGATGGCAGCGCCTGATGATGGTCCACCTGCCAACCGTGATTCCAAAGGAAAAACACCTGGTCCAGATGGCGAGAAGAAAGGCGTGCCGACTCCCCCAAAGACGCGCCGCCAATTTATGACATGGATTTTGGCACTTGCCGTGATCGCAGTCATATGGACAGTGCTGACAAGCACTTCTCAACGAGGCGAGGCGATCGAAACTCCACAAGAGTTTTTCGTCTTGGCAAAGACTGGTTTTTTCGAGCCCGCATCTGTCATCATTGAAGATGACAAATTGATGGCGACTTTGTCCAAGGCTTTGCCTGGAGCAACTGATCGCACTGGACAGAAAGGCGGGCAAGTTTGGGTTCGCATTATTCCAGGCAATTACGACTGGATTCGCGAGCAATTGACAACTTCTGGAGTCAAGTGGCAAGAAAAGGTCGGGCAAAGCATGTTTATGCAATTGCTGCTGACACTCGCTCCTGGTCTCCTGATTTTGGGAGTGCTTTGGTTCTTGATCGCACGCGGCATGCGCAATGCTGGCGGCGGCGGTCCAGGCGGAATGCTCGGATCTTTCGGCAAAAGTCGCCACAGAGTCACGAACAAAGAAAATGTCAATATCACCTTCAACGATGTCGCCGGCGTTCAAGAGGCGAAGGAAGAAGTTCAAGAAATTGTCGAATTTTTGAAGAACCCAAAGCGCTTCAGCAAACTTGGCGGACGCATTCCACGCGGTGTTCTGTTGTCTGGTCAACCGGGTTGTGGAAAAACTCTCTTGGCGAAGGCGATTGCTGGCGAAGCAGATGTTCCGTTCTTTTCGATTTCCGGCTCAGATTTCGTCGAAATGTTTGTTGGCGTTGGCGCGAGCCGCGTGCGCGACTTGTTCAAACAAGCAAAGGATAATTCCCCTTGCATCATCTTCTTGGATGAAATTGACGCCGTTGGTCGCCGACGCGGCGGTGGTTTTTCTTCAGGTGGACATGATGAACGCGAACAAACTCTCAATGCCATTCTCGTCGAGATGGATGGGTTCGAGGCGAATGATCAGATCATCGTGATCGCAGCGACGAACCGTCCTGACGTGCTTGACCCTGCGCTGACACGACCCGGTCGATTCGATCGACAAGTTGCCGTTCCCCTTCCAGATGTGCTCGGTCGCCGCCAGATTCTTGCTGTCCACGCGAAGAAGGTCAAGATGGGAAGCGATGTCAATCTGGAACGTTTGGCACGAGGAACTCCGATGTTTTCTGGTGCGGATCTTGCAGCCATCATCAACGAAGCTGCAATTATCGCGACGATGGCCGAGAAGGAATCGATCGAGATGACCGACCTGGAAGAGGCGCGTGACAAAGTTCGATTCGGTCGGGCAAACAAGAGCCGCAAGATCGAAGAAGAAGAACGCATTGCAACGGCATATCACGAAGCAGGCCACACGGTTCTGCAGGTGCTTCTCAAGGACGCAGATCCACTTCACAAAGTCACAATCATCCCACGCGGCCAAGCGATGGGCGCGACATTCAGTCTTCCAGATAAGGATCGATACGGTTATTCCCGCCGATACATGCTCGCAACGATGCGTGTTCTGTGTGGAGGTCGTATCGCAGAAGAGCGCAAAACCAGTGATGTTTCAAGCGGTGCGTCGATGGATATCCGTATGGCAACTTCATTCGCACGCACGATGGTTCTGCAATGGGGAATGTCTGATCGATTGGGCTTTGTGAATTATGCCGGATCCGATGAGCGTGAGATGTTCATGCCTGAGAAGGATTATTCTCCAGAAACTGCGCGGGTCATTGACGAGGAAGTTCGCAAATTTATTGACAACGCATATGCGGATGCAACACAGATGGTCAATGACAATTGGACTCAGATTGTCGGCGTTGCAGAAGCACTTCTCGCTGTCGAGACACTCTCGAAAGACGATGTTGATCGCATCATGCGTGGTGAAGTCTTTCAGCGACCTTCCGTCTCTGAGATGCTGCAGCGCGAAATCCCAAAGCCCCCCGCACACACTCCAATCAAGAGTGATCCCACCGAGGAAATACCGCCCGGCGCTATGCCGAGTCCGATCTGATTCATTTGCATTGATTTCACCTTCAGAAGTTGGCGTGACTGCAATGCGGATCTGACGGATTGACCGTTATCCGTCCATCATTTTCTTCGACCGAAGAATGTGGTGGTAATGCTGTGCGAATCTGTGCGCCTCATCACGAATCGCTTGGCAGAGTTTCAGTCCCGCATCGTTGCGTGCGAGCTTCAGTGGTTCTGGGCATCCTTGGCGATAAATCACTTCTTCTTTTTTTGCCAACCCAATGACCAACGGAGGCTTGATTCGAAGAGACTCGAACGCTTGAAGCGCTGCGCTCAACTGCCCTGCTCCGCCGTCGATCAACACCAAATCTGGATAGAGCTCCAATCCATCTCCTGCTTCTCTGTATCGACGACTGACCACTTCACGAATTGCCATAAAATCATCATTGCCCGCAGTGCGAATGCGATATCGGCGATAGCCCTCTTTGAAGGGACGACCGTCGATAAAACAGACTTTGCTTCCGACCGTTTCATCTCCACCGAGATGTGCAATGTCAATCGCTTCGAGGCATCGAATGGGTGTTTCCAAACCAAGCGCAAGTTGCAATGCAGCAAGTCCATCAGCCGGATTCTGAATGAACTCTGTGATTTCAGGCTGCCACTCATAACGACCATCGCCTTTGTGATGATCGCGCTGTTCCAATCGTTCAATTGCGCTGATCTGATCGCGCAGAACACACGCGCGTTCAAATTTTCTTTCCACTGAAGCGATCTCCATTTCGGCGCGAAGTTCTCGAAGCATTGCGCTTCGTTTACTGCCAAGAAAACGGATGAATCGATCGATATCTTCGCGGTATGCCGCCGGAGTCACGCGATTTGCACATGGCGCAGTGCACTGCCCAATTGCATGAAGCAGACAGGGACGGAACGATCGATTCGCTGGGTTGTCCGCACGAATATCGAGTTCGCACGTGCGGTACTGAAAGACGCGCTGCAAAATTTGCACCGCGTGACGCAGTGATCCCCCGCTCAGAAATGGACCGAAGATGCGCGCTCCCTGAAAGCGCGTGTCTTGCGGATTGCGCGTCACAAAGACTCCAGGAAATTCGTCGCGCATGGTGATCGCGAGATATGGAAACGTCTTGTCATCAAGCAGCCGCTCGTTGAATCGCGGCTGAAGATCTTTGACGAGGCGCGCTTCCATCAACAACGCCTCCCATTCGCTCTCACAGATGATCACATCAAAGTCAACGATCAGCGCAAGCATGGGCTGTTTGCGAGGCCCCAAATCGGTGCTCGCAATGAAGTAAGAACTGACCCGATCAGGCAAATAGAGGGCTTTCCCAACATATAAAACCCCCCCTTGCTCGTCTTTCATGAGATAGACCCCAGACTCTGGCGGCAATCCACGAGCTTTTTTCAGCAATTGCGAAATCAAATTGTTGACCATTTTATGCAATTCTAGATAACTCCGACCGTTGAGCCGATATACTTCTTTTCACGATTGTCTGTTTTTACATCACCCAGAACTCCAAGTTCACTACAAAAGGAATCAACACTATGAAGCGTTTCGCAATTATTACTGGAAGCATTCTCCTCCTCTCACTCGCTGCATGCGCAAACACCGACACCACCACGGCTCCAGGAGCTGTCAGTGGCAAGTCATCTTCATGCTGCAAGGACAACAAGGCAGCGACCTGCGATAAGACAGCTACACCAGCTGCAGCATCGCCAGGCGCAGTCAGCGGCGAAAAGAAGTCGGGTTGCGGCGCATGCCCAATGTCCGGCGCAGCCACAGGTTGCTCAATGTCTGGCAAGACCAACGGCTGATTTCGATAATCACCGAGACTGAACGAAACCGCAGAGCCCGAGCAATTGGGTTCTGCGGTTTTCATTTGTTCTTCACGGACAAAGATTCGCTATTATGAAATCACCGTGAATAACACCTTTCTTCTTCGTGGAGGTCGGGTCATCGATCCTGCGAGTGGATTTGATGCCACGGCTGATGTGTTGATTTCAGCTGGTGTGATCTGCGAAATCTCGAAGAAACCTGGAAAACTTTCTGCGTCAGCAGGCTGTTCGGTGATCGAATGTGAAGGCCGCTTGGTTGTTCCAGGATTGATTGATCCGCATGTTCATCTTCGAGAGCCTGGCGCAGAACACAAAGAGACAATCGCAACCGGAGCCGCAGCAGCTGTTGCAGGCGGATTTACCAGCGTCTGCTGCATGCCCAACACGACGCCGACCATCGACCTTCCAAGCACAGTTGAATTCGTGCAGATGCGAGCCGCGGCAAGTCGAAAGGCGCGCGTCTTTGTTGCAGGCGCTGCAACAGTTGGACGCGCTGGAGAACAACTCGCGCCAATGGGAGCGATGTCGCAAGTCGGCGCAGTCGCATTCACCGATGACGGTGACTGCATCGCAAGTGCGGGGATGATGGGAAAAGTTCTCGCAGTATGTGCATCGCTGGACAAAGTGTTTATGCAGCACTGCCAAGATCCCACGTTGACGATGGGCGGGGTGATGAATTCCGGCGTGATCAGCGCGCGGCTTGGACTTGGCGGATGGCCTGCAGTCGCAGAAGAAGTCATTATTGAACGAGATATTCGCTTGAACCGTGGACATCGCTGTCGCTATCACGTGCAGCACATGACGACTTGCGGTGGAGTGGACATTGTTCGACGCGCACGTGCGGATGGACAGCGCGTCACTGCAGAAGCATCGCCGCATCATCTGTTGTTGACTGAGGAAGCTTGCAATAATTACAACACGCAAGCCAAGGTCAATCCCCCGCTGCGAACCGACGAAGACATTCGTGCATTGATCGAAGGGATCGTGGATGGAACGATCACTGTGCTTGCAACTGATCATGCGCCGCATGCATCTGCGGAAAAAGCCCGCGATTTTACTGCTGCACCATTTGGAATGATCGGATTGGAATGCGCTCTTGCGCTCTATGCCAAGGCACTCGTTGAGAGTGGCGCGATTGATTGGCCGCGACTGATTGCGCTTCTGACGATCGAGCCTGCGCGACTCTTGGGAATTGATTCGATCGGACATGGTCAAATTGCGCAGGGATTCCCGGCGGATGTGACGGTGATCGACACCAATGCAACATGGAAGATCGATTCGGAAACTTTCCAATCGAAGAGTCGCAATTGCCCCTTCGATGGTTGGCAAGTTCGAGGGCGAGCAACAGATGTCTTTGTCGCTGGGCGACATGTCCTCATAGGTGGCATATTGCCAGCGACCCCAACGATCACTGCACACGCAAGCTTTAATGTCCTTTGATCTCGCTCAACTTCAAGCGACCCACCGCGGCGCAGCACAGTCACTTCACCGTGACCATGTCAACCCGAAGTGGATGCAGGCTCTGAAGCTGATTGGATTCGACCATGAATATGTGCGTGCGGAGTCGCAATATCTCTGGGATGCAAAGGGCAATCGCTATCTCGACATGATCGGTGGATATGCGGTTTGTAATGTGGGACGCAACCATCCTGTGATTCGCAAAGCGCTCACAGATTTTCTTGCATCACAAACTCCTTCGATGGTTCAGTTCGACGCGTCGATTCTTCCCGGTTTGCTGGCGCGGCAGTTGAAAGGTCGCGTTGGAAGGGATCTCGATCGAGTGTTCTTCACGAACTCAGGAACAGAAGGCATCGAAGCGGCAATTAAATTTTCGCGCTGTGCAACTGGAAGACCCACAATGCTCTATGAAAAAGGCGCATTCCACGGACTTTCAACTGGTGCGCTGGCGATGAATGGATGCGAAAGTTTCCGTAGTGGATTTGAACCGCATCCAAAAGATTTCCGCGCCCTACCCTTCAACGATTTGGTTTCTCTCGAACGAGAACTTGCCCGTGGCGATGTTGCAGGATTCGTCGTCGAACCAATTCAGGGAAAGGGAGTCAATGTGCACTCGTATGGTTTCCTTGCCGAGGCTTCCGCTCTCTGCCATCGACATGGTGCGCTATTTGTTGTGGATGAAGTTCAGACCGGCGTTGGTCGAACAGGATCTTTCCTCGCGATCGATCAAGAAGGTGCTGTTGAACCTGACATCGTCGTGCTGAGCAAGGGACTTTCTGGCGGCTATGTTCCAGTTGGTGCGGTGATGACGAAGACTGCCGTCTGGGACAAGGTCTTTTCTCGTCTTGATCGCGCGATTGTGCATTCGTCGACTTTTCATATGAGCGGGCTTGCGATGGTTGCTGGCCTTGCGACTCTGAGCGTCTTAGAAGATGAGCGATTAGCGGAAAATGCCACACAAATCGGCGCACTCTTGCGCAATGGACTGGAGGCAATGAAGCCACGATTCGAATTCATCGGTGCGATTCGACAGCGCGGTCTGATGATCGGAATCGAATTTGCAAAGCCCAGCAGTCTGACATTGCGAATGGCGTGGCGAATGATTCATGCCCTCGACGACAATCTATTCACACAAGCGGTAACGATTCCATTGATGCAGGATCATCGAATTCTTTCGCAAGTCGCTGGGCATGCAATTCCTGTGCTCAAGTTGACTCCGCCCCTGACGATCTCTTCGGATGATGTCACTGATTTTCTTGGTGCGTTTGAGAAGACAATGATCGGGATCCACCGCTTTCCTGGACCAGCGTGGGATGCACTGAGGCGAATTGCGCTCAACTCTCTTCGGCCAAATAATGCTGCACCGAAAATTGCACAAGAATTGGATGTACATCAGGCAGCGTCGGAGTGGCTTGGTGAAAGCGACACAACTGATCAGCGAACAGACTCTCGTAAATGATCATGAGCCCTCATGCATAACGGTTCGCTCGATACCCAAACGCCATATCCAAACTGGCGAACGCGAATCATCGCGTCGCTAACCAACTTCGTGACTCGTGCGCCCAAGACGGTAGTGATTTGCGCGGTCCTCCTTTCGTTGATCAGTGCGTGGTATGCGGCCAAGAATCTCACGCTTGATGCAAACACCGATTCGCTCATCAGCCCAGACCGCGCATTTATGCAGAAATACACTGCATATTGCAAGGAATTTGGTGACCTTGAATATCTCTATGTCGCTGTCGATGCGAAAGGAAATCCCGCAGCCGCAAAGGCCGCTGTGGATGAACTGAAGTTGGGACTTGAATCTCTTGCGGACCTTCCAGGGGTCTATGCGCGCATCGATGGAGATGAACAGTGGCGACTCGCGCC
>CAMDEL010000068.1 GCA_945896765.1 Singulisphaera sp. GP187 | reverse complement strand
TCTTCAGGTGTCGCGATCACCAACAAGACGCTCTGGGCTTGGATTTCGCCGAAGAGAATCTTCGAAAGTGTTGCCGACAATTTTTCGATCGTGATCATCGTTCGACGAAATCCTTCGGGCTCGACGGAGTACGCCAAGATGAGATTGAGAGATGTTTTTTCTTCAGTGCGATATCGACCACCACCGAATTGCGCAAGCCAAGATTGCAGGGAACGCCGCGCGATCGCGTCATTTCTACTGAAATTTGACTGGGTTTTTGATGCGTCTGCTGCATCATTTGCGTCCTGCGGAATCTTCGAGGAGTCGCGAATTTGTTTGCGAATCGCAAGCACTTGTTGCCAAGATTCGTGTGCGCGCAGACGATTCAAATCAGAATGTTCGTCAAGCGCCTTGTCATCCAACCAACCTGCGCGCAAAGATCGGATCGCATACACCGCTGCTCCTCGTGGATCGCCGCTGTGTGATGCAATTCTCGATGCATCGAAGAGAACTTGAGCATCGTCGGGATGAATCGAAAGATACGACTCGATCAATGCGAGCGCTTCACTTTCACGGTCGGAAGCAATCAGTCGAGGCAGGGCAAGTTCTAGTTGTTCCTTGGATGGTGGAGTTGCGATTGTGAG
Organism: Singulisphaera sp. GP187; assembly: GCA_945896765.1. GTDB lineage: Bacteria > Planctomycetota > Phycisphaerae > Phycisphaerales > SM1A02 > F1-60-MAGs104. Next base: position 7,110 of record CAMDEL010000068.1, on the reverse strand, counting down.
CGAACACATCGCAAGCGATCCAAATGCCAATGCTTTCAGCCATTGTTGCATCGCGATATGTTAGTGCTGTCGTGCAGCCCAGATTCGAATTGCCTCAGGAAAGGCAATGTGTTCTTCGATAGCAATGCGCTTTGCAAGCGAGTCCGCACTGTCGTTTGGCAAGACGGGAACTTTGCGCTGCACAATTGTTTCGCCATGGTCATATCGGTCATCAACAAAATGCACCGTGCAACCAGATTCGCGTGCGCCGCTTGCGATGACCGCCTCATGTACATGTTGGCCATACATTCCTTGGCCGCCGAAAGCAGGAAGCAGTGCGGGATGAATGTTGAGCGCCCGACCTGACCATGGACCGACACGCAGAGCACGCAAATATCCGCCGAGAATGACCAATTCGATGCCGTGGGAGTGCAGTAAATCATCCATTTCGTCACTCGCCGCGGGAGAAGAATTTCCAGGGAGAACGACGACTTTTCGACCAGCGCCAGCACAACGTGTGACTGCGGGAATCTCCGCACGATGAGCGACGATCAGCGCGATATGAATTGGAATCTCGCCCCGCTCTGCGCATGCAATCAAGTTGAGAGCAGTTGAACCTCCACCTGAAACAAGAACGGCAGCGGAGAAAATTCTGCCAGAGTCGCTCACGTGAGTGAATGTCCGTCGTCAGAATTCAGTGTGGGCGGATTCGTAAATGGGATTGGTTTGTGATTCGCATCGAGTGCAACCATCTTGATGATCGAATCTGTGACGCGCACATTTTCTCCAGTCGAATACCGCTCGGCCTCGACAAGAATTCGAATCGTGACAGATGATCGACCTGTCGTAACTGTCTTGGCTCGAAGTGTCACTAATTCGCCAACAAACACTGGCGCAACAAATTCAACGCGCTCCACCATGACTGTGACCCAGCGGTGCAGACCCAATGATCGTGCGTGCACATACGCCGCCTGATCGATATAGCTCATGATCACGCCACCGAAGACCGTTCCGCTGTGATTGGTATCACGCGGCATAGTCATCACTCGAAGAACAAGTTCACCATCTGGATGCGACATGGTCGCGATCGTAACCGCTGTCGATCACAAGGTCAGGATTGACGAGTTGTTGCTTTTTTTAGCGCTTTGCGCGGTGTTTTTTTAGAGGGGGCAGCAACTTTCCCATCAATGGGCACCAATTTTGAGGGCGGCGCACCAAGTAGACGGCGCAGATAGTGCCCCGTACTGCTGGTTGCGTGCGCTGCAACATCTTCTGGCGTGCCGACGGTAATGAGAGTTCCACCTGCATCTCCACCTTCGGGTCCGAGATCGATAATCCAATCAGCCGATTTGACGACATCCAAATTATGTTCGATGACCACCAGCGTGTGTCCTGAATCGCGGAGTCGCTGAAGAACAGTCAGCAGTCGAGCCACATCTGCGAAATGTAATCCAGTTGTAGGTTCGTCAAGAACATAGAGCGTGTGACCATTCGCTTGACTGCCAAGTTCAGTCGCCAACTTAATGCGTTGCGCCTCGCCACCAGACATTGTGGTCGATGCTTGTCCGAGTTGCAGATATCCCAATCCAACATCTCTCAGACATGCAAGCATGCGTGAAATTTTGGTGTTCGCTTCGAAGAACAAACATGCGTCATCCACTGTCATATTCAGCACATCCGCAATCGACTTGCCTCGATATCGAATCTCAAGAGTCTCACGATTGAATCGTGTGCCACGGCAGGCTTCGCATTCCACAAAGACATCTGGAAGGAAATGCATTTCGATTCTGCGCATGCCTTGACCTTGGCAGGTTTCACATCGTCCACCTTTGACATTGAAGGAAAATCGTCCGATGGGATAGCCCCGAATTTTAGCTTCAGGCACGCGGGCGTACACCTGGCGAATATGATCGAAAATCCCTGTATATGTCGCTGGATTCGATCTTGGAGTTCGTCCAATCGGGGACTGATCTACTTCGATCACTCGATCGACTTGGTCGAATCCGTGCACCGAAGAATGCTTGCCTGGAACCACGCGCATTCCAGAAACATCTCGCTGCGCAGCGCGCAAAAGAATGTCGCCCACCAAAGTGCTCTTGCCGCTCCCAGAGACTCCTGTTACGCAGATAAAACCACCAAGCGGAAATGAAACATCTATACCTTTCAGATTATTCGCGATCGCACCCTTGATCGTGATTGCTCGCTTTGCTTTGAGCGGAGTGCGTTGTGCAGGAACTGGGATGGAGAGAGCGCCGCTGAGATATTTTCCAGTGATGCTCTGGGGTGTTGCGCAGATATCGGCGAAAGAACCTTGCGCAACAATCAGTCCGCCATGGCGACCAGGCCCTGGTCCAACATCGATCAGATGATCAGCTGCGCGAATGGTGTCTTCATCATGCTCGACGACGAGAACGGTGTTGCCGATGGTGGTCAGCCTGCGAAGCGTCGCTACTAAACGGTCGTTGTCGCGTTGATGCAATCCAATCGTCGGCTCGTCCAAGACATAGCAAACACCAACAAGGCCAGAGCCAACCTGAGTTGCTAATCGAATGCGCTGCGCCTCGCCGCCTGAAAGAGTGGAAGATGTGCGATCGAGAGTCAGATAGTTCAGTCCCACAGAGTTCAGGAATCCCAAGCGCGCATCGATCTCTTTCAGAATCGGTTCTGAGATTGTTGCCTGCGCTGGTGTCAGGGTGAGAGTCGAGAGAAATTGGCGAGCAAATTCGATGGAAAGCGCAGAAATCTGAGCGATATTCATCGGTTGTTTTTTCCCGTGCAACAGAACTGCGCGTGCTTCGGGACGCAGTCGACTTCCGCCGCATGATTCGCAAGGACGGTTGCCGGTGTACGCATGAAGTCGTTCCCGAACAAACGCACTTTCGGTTTCGATATATCGCCTGCGCAAGTTTGGCAGCACGCCTTCAAAGGAGAATCCCAACTTTGCCTCGTCTTCTTCTTTGATTCCATGCATGAGCATCTGCCGAATGCGCTGCGGAAGTTTCGCATATGGAGTGGAAGGATCTGTCTGGGTGTCAGCACAGAATCTTTTCAGTGTTCTCGAATACCAGATGTTCATTCTGCGCCCGTTCTTGCGCCAAGGTTCAATCGCACCTTCGGCCACGCCGCGTGATGGATCTGCGACCACGAGGGCTTCGTCAAATTCATCAACACATCCCAGACCAGCGCATGCGGAGCAGGCACCATGGGGAGAATTGAAGGAGAACAATCGAGGCTCCATCTCTTCAAGTGAGCACTCTGGATGATCTGGGCAAGAGAACTTTTCGCTGTAACGAATTTCTTTCGTTGTATCGCCGCTCTCGACGAGAATCAATAATGCGCCTGATCCAGTGCGTAAAGCAGTCTCGACGCTTTCAGAAAGTCGCTGGCGTTCAGCGGCAACGGGGACCAATCGATCGACGACTGCTTCGATGTCATGCATCTCATAACGCTTCAGTTTCAGCGGATTTTCTCCGCCAGCCTTCAATGCGTCGCGCAGATCGATGATTGTCCCGTTGACACGAATTCGTACGAAGCCGCTTCGTTGCAGTTCCTCTGCGACATCTTTGTGATGCCCTTTCTTTGAGCGGATGATCGGAGCGCAGACCATAATCTTTTGTCCGTCGAATGTGGCAAGAATATTTTCAACAATCTGTGTCGCAGTCGTTGCTGAGATCGGCTTGCCACACTGAGTTCCCTTTTGATCGCGATGCCAACAACGAGGGTCTCCGCATCGAGCTAGAAGGAGACGCAAATAGTCATAGATCTCAGTCGTCGTCGCCACAGTCGAGCGAGGCGTATGCCCCCCCGAACGTTGCTCTATTGCGATAGTGGGAGGCAGTCCATCGACCGACTCCACATTTGGCTTCTTCATCTGGTCGAGAAACTGCCGCGCATATGCGCTGAGGCTCTCCATGTACTTCCGTTGACCCTCGGCGAAGATCGTGTCGAATGCCAGCGAACTCTTTCCGCTGCCAGAAACCCCTGTAATGACAACAAATTGATCACGAGGCACGTGAACATCGATGCCACGCAGGTTGTGTTCGGATGCACCTTTGACTCGTATAAAACGCCCTTCGTCGGCTGATTTTTGTGTTTGCGAGGTCATCGTATTGGTCCGTAATAACTCATAAATGCTGAAAAGATGAAAGAAAAGTGGAAATGATTCACGGGCGGGATATAGTAGTTCAGCGAATTGTGCATCTCTCGGTCCAATTTGACCGAATTGCTGTACACGAAGAAGTTTTACGTGTCCATGTCAACCACCCAATCTTCACTCTTAAGGCAATCGGTTGAAAATTCAACCGCCGTTGAGTTGGCTGATGCCATTTCTGTTGGATCGGCTCCTCGAATTCGGCCTTCCACAAGCGAGTCAACCAGTCAGCCAATTATTCGAGATATTGACGGCGAACTATGTAATTTTGGGAATGAGTTGGCAATCGACCTGAAAAGCAAGTTTCGCCCCCAGATTCGTCTGCGAAGTTCTGTTGGTTCGAAGACTCTCTGAATCTAGAACCAACTTTTTTGCGACTGCTCAAATCGTAGCGCATCCAATTGACTGCAGGAATTTCACAGCGGCTTGCGATATAACACAATTTGGATTTGCGTTCAGTTGCGTTCCAAGATCGTCGTGTGCAGAATCCGGATCATTGGTGAGCGCGACGCCCGCTTGATCTGCCATGCGCCGTACATGATCGAGCGAAACAGTTTGATCAAGCTGAGCACCGACAATCAATACAGGAACATTCTGTTTATGAATTTGCTTGAGTGCGGCAGTCGTACTTGATTCTTTTCCGTTGATCACATGCAGGCAGATCTCTGAGGCTTTTGCAAACGGAAACACTGGTAATGCTCTTGCTTTCAATCGATTTCCAAGAGGTTCTTTCAACGATTCAAATGGCGCGAATGCAACAACACCTGCGAGTGAAGTCACAGGCAGCAGTCGAGCAACACGCAGGGCAATACTTGCGCCGAGTGAATGACCAACCAACAAGATGCGCTTGGGTGAATGCGAAGCGTTCGTTGCGCATGCGAGCAGGTCGTGAATAAATGCGACAAGTGCAGGGGCATCAGCCGCTCCAAGAGTCGTTGGCCCAGCGGGAGATTCTCCATGGCCATCGAGATCGATCAGCCAAACTTCAGAACTCGCCTTCAACCACGGATCCAAGCGACGAAGCGAGTCGATGCGGGATCTCCGCCATCCATGAATGATGATGGTGATGACGCCATCAGAATTCCCGCCGTTGAGACGCCATGCGAATTGACTGCTTCTCCATTTCACTTCTGTGGATTGCAATCCCATCGCTGACGGATCAACTGGGATTCCACGCCCAAGAGCCCATCCCGTCGTCGCACGAGATGGAAATCGAGCGTCGTGGACAATTCCAAGAAGAAAAATCACTGCCGCAAGGAATCCTCCAACGAAAAATAGAAGTGCAAGCCCCACGTGTGATCTTTATGAATGCGTGCTTGACAACGAAACGAATCGAGCGCCTTCGCTGCGGCGAGCAGTCAGAAATGTCTCGCCTGCTATGCGTGCGGCGGTGTCGCTGACTTGTGGAAGATTGACTTGGACATTCAAGAGAGCGCTCTCCATTGCCGTGTGCGCAAAGAGTTGGGCGATGCGCAGATCGCTTGCAAGTTGTGCAGATGTGATCTTGGACATCGTTGCAAGTGCAGCGAGAACAGCCAAGGATAAATCAGCAATTGCACTGGGAGCAGCGATCGCTTCGCTCACAGCGGCGTGCCATTCTGGAAGCGCGCTGCGTTGATCTGCCGGGATTTTCCAAAGTGAATTCAATGCCAGATATGCGTTTGCGTCGCGATCAGCGAGATCGAGGGCATCGATGCGAGCGCCAGTAAAAATCATGTCGAGATTTTCTAGGCGACTTTGGTGTTGTGCAAATTTCGGTTTTCCAAGGGTGTATGCGATGACCATTGATCCCAGCGCAGACGCTTGCGCAAGTATGCACGCCGCCGCGGCGCCTCCGCCTGGAACAGGTTGCTTTGCGGCAAGAGCCGTGACGAACTCATCGACTGTCATCTTTGCAATTTGGGCCTGCGTCATACTCGGATTTCTCCGCTCAGTTGTGTGGTGAGAATTGTGACAAGTCGTGCTACATGAGGATCGATTTCTTCGCGGCGAAGTGTTCGGTCCGCTGCGCGAAAGTCCATTCGGAAGGTGACTGATTTACGGTCATCGCCAATCTTTTTTCCACGCCAATTCCCGACGAATGAAATCGATTCGAGGTGTGGCAATTCTGCAGCGCGCACAGTGGCTTCGAGTTGCGCCCATGTGACCGTATTGGCAAGAATCACTGAAAGATCTCGATCGAGAGTTGGGCTGTTTGCAAGTGGTTGAGCACGCGGAGTGGGTGGATATCCCTGTGCAAGAAGCGACCAGTCAAGTTCTGCTGCGGCGATTGGTGCATCCAATCCTGCAGCGGAAAGTGCTTTCGCATTGACCAACCCCAACACGCCAACCACGTTCTCGTCGATGACCAAATATCCCACGGGATCAAGTGCATTGGCTGCAACTGATTCGAAGCCGCCGATTGGGGCGACACGCACTTCGATGCGCGCGTGCGATCCACACAATTCGCGTGCGACTCGTTCCGCTGATCCTCGCACGAGTCGATAGAGCGATTCTGCATCTCCAGTTTCGCCGACAACCATTCCCATCATTCGCCGTTCGTGATGACTTTGTGATGCAAGCCAGAAAGTCGCCGCATATTCGAAGAGTCGGACATTCGCGTTGCCTCGATCTCGATTCAATTTGAGAGATTGCAAGAGACTCGCAAGTAAAGATGGACGCAGGATGGGTTCGCCGAGTGCGCGTTCGTCTTCTATTCGAAGAGTTGCGATCGCACTCGTAGTGAATGCGCTCGCGGCGCGCTCTGAAATGAGCGTTGGCGAAACGGTTTCAACATAGCCAAGTCCTGCGAGGCAATTTTTCGCCGCTCGGACTGCATCGACCGCAGGTTGAGGTCCAACTGGTCGAATGCTGACACGATCATTCATCGGGACTCGGTCAAGTCCAACAAGCCGAACGACTTCTTCGATCAGGTCGATTTCGCGGGTGATGTCGATTCGCCTTGGAGGAATCTTGCAGGCAATAATTTTTCCAGCGACGCT
>CAMDEL010000067.1 GCA_945896765.1 Singulisphaera sp. GP187 | reverse complement strand
AGTCCCTGTTTCATACGAATCTGTTCCGCGGACAAGCCAGAGAGTTCGTCACCGAGTTGAGCATCGCGCAACTTCTGCGCGCGTTGCAGCGTCTCGATCTTGGATCGATCTGGTGCAGATGCACTCGTCTCCTTCGCATTCAATAGCGCAAGTTCTGCCTCCAGCTTTCCTTTTTCCAACATCACTTGTTGAAGCGCTTGCGCTTGCTTCTGCTCGGCAAGTTGACCTTCCGTCCGCAGTCGATCAATTTCCGCTTTCAAGGATGCAAGTTCCGCCGCCAACTTTTCATTTCGAATCTCAGCCTCTGTTCGAAGTTCTTTCAATTCTGTCTTCTGCTCGCTCGCCTGAGCAGCAGTGCCGGCCGGAGCTTGGGCTGGAACTTCAGCAGTCACACAATTTACACACAGAAATGCGCTCACCAAAGAGAGCGTGGAAATGAATGAGAGTTTCTTGATTTGCATAGAGTTCGTTTTCTTTCAATAAAAGTTGATGAATCACCGTCAAAAAGAAGTCATAGAAGTTTACACATGAACCCGTGACAGCAAGAAGCACGTTTTTGTCGTGCTTTTCATCCAAACTTCTCTCATTCCTTATCTCAGTCCTTAGTCGCCTGAACACAATCTGAACTAAATGCAATGCTCACACTCGAAGGCGTTGCGGTCGATACGCTTGGACTTGAATGCACACCAACTCACGACTGGGAATTTTTGCGTCTCTCGTTCTTCTGCAACTGTGCGCTTTGTCAGGATGCAAGAAAGCACAAAAGATTGCTCCGGCCGAGGCCATCACCCCCGTCGCGACAGTCCAGCCAACAATCGCACCCGTCGTTGATAACTCAATGAAACCTGAAGCGTTCCTGCAATCAACGGCAAGAACTGATCTCTTTGAAATCAAGATGGGAAAACTTGCCATGCAAATTGCCGAAGCGCAAAGCGTGAAAGACTTCGGCCAGCGTATGGCGGCAAACCATACTGCGATTCAAGTGATCATTTCCAAAATCGCCAAAGAACAATCTTTCACTTTGCCCACAAGTATGACGGCAGATGACTCGGCAACTGTCGAACGATTCTCGGCGATGCAAGGAGTGGCGTTTGATAAGGCGTACATGACTCTGATGGCAGAGATTCATCCAAAGACTCTCGCTGTGTTTCGATGGCAATATGAAAATTGCACAGATATTGCAGTGAAGCCATTTGCAGTTCAGACCATGCCAATTATCGGGACTCATGTGCGAGTTTCAGAGCAACTCAACGCGGAGGTGAACAAAGAAGAATTACGAATCGCCGCTGAATTAAAGGCCGCAGAATTGAAAGCCGCGGAACAGCGCAAGGCGGATGCAGCGGCTGCGATTACAGCAGCGAATGCTGCGACCATGGCGAAGAATGCAGGGTCGAAGAAATCGAAGAAGGCAACTCCGCCAGTCCCGCCAAGTCAGTAAAGTTTCGTGCGCATCTGTGCTTCAGCGCTTCAGCTCTTTATTGAAAATGGAGAATGAAAAACCCCTGCCTTTTTAAAGACAGGGGTTTGAATCGTTTTCTAAAACTCGCTCAACCGAAATCATCCGTTTATCACGGCGTGCCTGTTGGCAATGGCTTTGCTTCGATTGCGCACTCGGATGTTGTGTTGAAATATCCAGCGGTATAGGTTGTCAACGGAATGCAATTCGCATACGTCGAACCGCCATCGGTACTGAGTTCAAACAGCATGTTCGAAGCAACGAATGGTTGATAGTTGCTTGCGTATGTTGTTGAAACACTCATGCCATTGCTTGTCCCAGCGATGTAACCATTATTCACGCCCAAGACCGCACTGAAATACTTGAACTTTGTCCAGTCCTTCACGCCACCGCTTGGTGTGTATGTGAGGACTGAAGTGACCGAACTTTGCGTCGCAGTCATCTGGATTTGAGTACTCGAAATCACATACGTCAGAGTAAACGGCAATGCGATGTTCATACCCAAATAGGTGTTGTTACTTGGATATGCAACATACGAATCTTCTGGCGAGGAGATATTTTGACTTGCCAAGGAATAGTTCGAACCACCAATTCCAACAAATGCGCCAGTTGCACTCCCGCCATTTGTTCCTGCATGGGTTGTGATTTGGATGACGGTTGGCAAACCTCCCGCGATCGTGGAAGAAGATCCTGTTTCGAAAAGATCGAGTTCGGGGATGGTCTGATTCGAGCCAGCACAGATACCGTTGGCGACATAATTCGAATCGCCGTAATACCAATGCATATAAGAAGTGTTGATCAAGACTGGCGTATCAGTACCGTTGCTAAATCCGTTGAGATAACAATTGGCGTTGATTCCATAATCTTTTCCCTGAATCTTGGAAAAGTCGAGTGTCATGGTGATTCGAAGCTTGTCTGTGGTCGCTGATGGCCCCTTCAGCAGATACAAATTCTCGGCTCTGAAACTATTGCTCCATAAACCGGCGTTGCCATTCTTGTCGTAAATTTTCGCAGAAGTTCCAGTGCTATTTTGGATGGAACTTCCGGAGGACGGCGATGCAGATGCGTTGGAATCAATTGACCAAATCATGGAGAACGCTGTTCCGCCCGGCCCTCCGCCAGTGTCGCAACTGCCCCACTTGGCTATCAACATTGCAAGGTCGAGACCGTTGACATCTCCGTCACCGTTGATGTCCTCTGCGCAGGTGCCGACTCCAGCTTGCGCTTGCAGAGCCAATGGCCCAAAAGAACAAGTTGCCACGGACAGGGACATACACACGATATTAAATAATTTCACAAAAACTCCTTTAAAAAAATGAATAAGCAGAACGCTTGCAACCATATATCGAGAATTTATAAAGTCAAGAATTTTCAAAAAAAACGCATTTGCAAAAACGCATTTGCAAAAGAATTCATTTGCCATAATGCGAAAAAAAATGGCGCACATGAAACATCACGTGCACCATTTGTACGGCAAATTAAATCGCAGGCTTTATGGGCAAGCGCCCCAAGCACTCAGCAAAATCGTAAGGTCTTCGCCACCGACGTTCTGGTCTTGGCTGAAATCGGCAGTTCCATTCGTGCCCCACTGACTTAACACTGACGTCAAGTCGTTCCCGTCGACACTGTGATCGCCATTGAGATCGGCAATACACGGCGCTACTGGTGCACCCAATACGCCAGTTCCAGAAATGTGGGCAGCAAAGATATCGCTTCCGCCTGCATTGACACCACCCTGCCATGAGATGTTTGCACCTCCATCGACAGCGGTCGATGAAGCAAAGCGGTACTTCGTTCCAGCATCGTTTGCAAGAAGCGTGTTCCAAGCGACAGTGCCATCCAGATTCATTTGAGCACCGCGAGCCTCTGCCAAGATGGCGCTCAAGGAATTTGTATAACTAACTCCAACCCCTGAACTCATTTTGAGTGCAGCTCCAATATTCTTGTCATACACCACTCCACCTGAGGATGGAGCAAACGGTTCAACAATCGCGCCATCACCCCACTGGGCAACTCCGGCTGTGTCGAAGCATTGCGCTGCGATTCCGTACCAGACGATTCCTGCGATGGAACCCGAAGTGCCACGATAGAACACATTCAAGCGACCGTCGCTGCCGACAACCGCTTGCGGATTTGTTCGATTCACCGTTGCTGTTGTTCCACCGAAAGTGCCAGTCGTAGACGACGAGACCAAGACAGCATTTGCACCCCACGTCATTGCGCCAGTGGCATCCATATGTTGCGCACGACAATTCAATGGAGAAGTTGTGTACCAAAAGAAATATGCGCCACCAGCGCCATCGGAGAGGAAGTCGGGGAAGTTTCCAGTTTGCAGATTTCCATCGGTTGCAACGGCAACTCCTGCCGCAGCCAATGGACGCGTTCCGTCGGCAAGAATCTTGTGTGCCCGAAGAATCTTGTTACTGAAAGTCGTCGTGTATCGAACGGTCGAAAGAATCACAGCGCCATCTGTGGAAGCTTGAAAACCAGAGCAAATCTGCTTGGCACCCACTTCAGTGACGTAAATCGGCGTTGCGAATGTTGCGACACCAGTTGCGGAATCAAATCGTTGAACCGCGGAATCGAATCCGACTGAACAAGCTCCCCACACTGCTCCGTCACTCGCAACAGCAACGCGGCCATTGCCAAGGGATGCACCAGCAGCGGAATAGACAACGCTTGTCCAACGAATCGCGCCAGCCGCGCTTACCGATGCAACTTTCTGAGTCGGCGTTGATCCATCGGCGGCATATCCGTTATAAGAGATGTACGCATTCCCTGCCGCATCACTTGCGACTCCGTAGTCAACCGTAGAAGAAAGTGTTCGGTCTTCAACAATCAAAGCACTCTTCCACATCGAACGACCATTCGCATCAAGGCGATCGAGAATGATGTCGTAGCCCGGATTCGAAAAGTAGGCGTAATAGGTGCTATTGGCAGGACCGACAGCAAGCTTCACCTGAACATCATCATTCCCAGTAGAACGAACCAACTCTGGCGCCGCGGGATCAGCTGAATAACCAGTTTGAGCTGCGGCGGTGCATGCAAACATAATGGAGACCATGGTGGATGACGCAAAAAACAAAGGAACGATTGATTGAGGGAATTGCATGGTGTCAACATACACCGCGAATCAGCTGCGACCAAATCAAATCAAAGGAAATTGATACAGCTCTCAAAATGACCCATCGCGTGAACTTCCTTCATACTGGCTTATTCGTGTATGCGAACGAGTCCGCCACCTTGTTTTTTAGCGCGATACATCGCTTTATCCGCACTTTTCAGAATCTGGTCTGCATCAAGTTGATTGCCTTGAAAAATGGATACGCCAATGCTGGCCGTGGAGATGTGACGAATGATCTCATCTGGCATCCCATTATGCTTGACTGTGAGAGAATAATCTGCGCTCAAGGCAGCGAGCAATTTTTCGGCAACTTGGATTGCCTGTGCGAGAGATTCTGAATTCACTGCGCTTAACTCACTCAACATGACAACAAACTCATCTCCACCAAATCGTGCGACCGTATCGCTGCCGCGAACACAATGTTTCAAACGGGTTGCAACCTCGGTCAACATGGCGTCACCAGTTGCATGACCATAGTCATCATTGACTGGCTTGAAATGATCAAGATCAATGCAGATTATCGCGCCAAAGTGTCCACTTCTGTTGCTGGCGATCATTGCTTGATTGAGACGATCGTAGAACAGGATTCGGTTCGCCAAACCAGTCAGCGTGTCATAAAAAGCAAGCTGTTTGATTTGCTCTTCAAAGTTCTTGCGTTGGGTGATGTCCTCTACAAAGCCATGCCACAAGGTCGAACCGTCACTTTCACGCTCTGGTTGCGAATGTCCATGGAGCCAACGAATGGCTTGGCCAGGCAAATTGATTCGATAGTCTTGAATCCAAGGAGTGAGGTTCTCTTGTGATTCAAGCACAGAATCCCAAAGTCGTTTGGAATCATCAAGATGAACACAGTCAAACAATCGAGATGGGTTTGCCTTCACTTCATCGGGACTTAATCCATAGATCACATACGAAGCCTTACCAATAAATGGAAAAGAAAAACTTCCGTCGGGTCGGATGCGAAATTGATAGCCCATCGCTGGAGTGACTTGTGAATGTTTCTGGAGAATTAAAAGCTCCTCGGCGCGAGCGATTTCATCTGACTTGCGCTGAGTGATGTCCCGAGAGATGCCGATAAAACCTTCAACTTGGCCTGCAGAATTTCGCATGGGGTCTATTGTCAATTCATTCCAGAATGGGGTGCCATCTTTCTTAAAATTGAGAATCTCACCTTGAAAAGTAGTTCCATTTTTGCATGCGACGCGAATCGCATCTCGTGTTTGCTTATCGGTGAATTCGCCTTGGAGGAAAGAACATGTTCGGCCGATGATTTCACTTGCTGAAAATCCCGTCATCTCAGAAAATCCACGGTTCGCATAGGACAGCAACATCTTGTTGTCAGCAATCAAGACGCCATACGGAAGGTGATCTAGACCAACCATTTGGCCATCGCTGGCTTTGGGGATGCGTAAGTCAGAATTGTTGAAATCAGAAAGTTTCGGTTGATTCATGAATCCCTCGTTCAATACATACGCCCATTCAAGTGTAGGAAACTCTAAAAGTTTTTTCGCATAAATCACTCTAAAAATAAATTCATTATCAAATTCGTAGTGGTTGATATGCTTTCCATTTCATGTCTACAACGCAGAAAACATCTCAGTTCAATTCTGGAAGTATCAAATCTGGAAATAGTGCGATCGCAACAAAAACGAACTCAACAATTCTGCGCAGACTGCTTGTCTTGATATGCGCGATCGGACTTGGATGGGTTTCCTGGTCCATGCTTGACCGAATCCTTGTGGATCGAAGCCCAATCATCGTTGGCATTCTGCATTCGCAAACTGGTCCAATGGCAGTCAGCGAACGAACAATGATTGACGCTGAAATTCTTGCTCTCGAAGAGATCAATGCTGGAGGCGGTTTGCTGGGTCGGCCTGTTGAATGGGTCATTGCAGATGGCGCATCCGACTGGCCAAAGTTTGCGAAACAGGCTGAGAATCTCATTCAGGAAAAGAAGGTGTGTGTCATCTTTGGATGTTGGACGAGCGCAAGTCGTAAGAGCGTTCTTCCAATCATCGAAGCCAACGACCACCTGCTGGTCTATCCAATGGCATATGAAGGTCTCGAGCAATCACCCAACATTATTTATACCGGCGCCGCGCCAAATCAACAAATCACACCTGCAGTGCAGTGGTGTCACGAAAAACTTTCGGCCCGACGATTTTTCCTTGTTGGATCGGATTACATCTGGCCGCACTGTGTCAATGCGATCATCAGTGATCAACTTATTGGTCTTGGAGATGAACTTGTCGCAGAAAAGTATGTTCCATTTGGAAGCACGAACGTCGATGATGTTGTCAAGCAGATCGTCGCGACGAAGCCGGATGTTGTACTCAGCACGGTTGTTGGAGATTCTGCAATCGCATTTGCAAAGAAACTTCGTGAAGCCGGTGTTCGCCCAGACAAGACACCCGTCCTGTCATTCGCGATCGGCGAGAGCGAGCTGCGAACAATGTCGAGCGAAGACATCGCAGGGAATTATGCATCGTGGACTTATTTCCAGAGTATTAATCGACCTGAGAATCTCAAATTCGTGGAAGCATTCAAGTCGCGATTTGGAGATGAAAAATCACTTTCTGGAATGACAGAGGCGGGGTACAACAGCGTCAAACTTTGGGCGCAAGCCGTGCAAGAAGCTGGCACAGATGATGTCCGCCTAGTGCGGCAATCATTGCGCTACCAAAGTTTCAACGCGCCAGGAGGAATTGTCGCCATCGATCCAGAGACACAACATGCCTGGCTATCGGTTTGTATTGGGCGTATTCGCACTGACGGTCAGTTCGATATCGTTTGGACGAGCAAGACTCCCGTGCGACCAGTTCCTTTCCCAATCTCTCGTTCACCCGCCGCATGGAAAAAATTCGTACAGGATCTGTACACGAGCTGGGGTGGGAAATGGGCTGCACCTGTTGGCGTAACGAATTCAACCGTTATTGAAAATTCAAAGGCAAAGCCACAATGAGCGAAATGACATCTGCCAATTTGAAGCCAACCAAATTTGGACTGCACCGTTCAATTGCGGGTCGTTTGTTGATTTGGTTCTTGCTGATTTCTCTCGTCCCGTGTGCCGTGATCACAACACTGACAGTGCGCAGTGCAAGTCACGCTCTCGAAGATTCTGTCCATGACAAGTTGTCTCAGATCGCAGCATCCAAAGCCGTCGAGTTAGAAACTTACTGTCGAGAGCGGCTAGCAGAC
>CAMDEL010000066.1 GCA_945896765.1 Singulisphaera sp. GP187 | reverse complement strand
TGAAGTTCCATGGATGGCTTGATCGAACAACTTCCTCGACTTTTCACAGAGCTGGATGTTTTCCTGACTGAAGTCGTTCAGGGTGCGGGGCTTTGGTCGTACGCACTTCTTTTCTTGATCATCTTCTGCGAAACAGGGTTGGTCATCTTTCCGTTTCTTCCAGGTGACAGTTTGCTTTTCGCAGTCGGAGCAATCTGCGCGCGCCGCATAGGACTCGATCCATGGATGTGCGGAACTGTGATTTTCGTCGCAGCAGTTTTAGGAGATTTGCTCAATTACCACATCGGAAAATGGATTGGGCCCCGCGCATTTTCTGGCAAGATCCCTCTCCTGCGAGTTGCGCATCTTGAGAGAACAAGAGAGTTCTTCGAACGACATGGGCCCAAGGCTGTGGTTTTGGCACGATTCGTTCCAATCGTTCGAACCTTCGCTCCTTTTTTCGCAGGAATTGGCGTCATGCGATTTCGCACATTCCAGTTCTACAATGTGACAGGCGCTTTCCTGTGGGTGATTCTTCTGGTTGGCGCTGGATTTCTCTTTGGAGAAATTCCAATTATCAAACGCAATTTCGAAGCCGTCGTGATCGCAATCGTTTTTGTTTCAGTTCTGCCAATCGCGATCGAATGGTGGCGAATGCGCCAAAAAACTAGCAAAGCCGATAGAATGCAAAACCCATGAAAATTCACGAATTCCAAGCTCGTCAGTTGCTCTCGAATGCCGGAATCACAGTCCCCTCTGGAAAGATGGTCACAACCGTTGAAGAGGCGCACGTTGCAGCAAGATCCCTCTTCGCGTCTGGATCGAAAATGGCGGTCGTCAAGGCGCAAGTGCATGCGGGCGGTCGAGGCAAAGCCGGATTTGTAAAAGTCGTGAAGTCCATCGATGAAGCGCTTGCCGCTGCGAAATTCATGCTTGGCAATCGGATGAAAAGTCCGCAAACTCCGCCGGAAGGCCTCGAAGTCAATCGGCTCTTGATCGCTGATGCAGTTGAAATTGCACACGAGTTTTATGTTGCCGTCTTGGTTGACCGTGCGAATCGCACCAATACTCTCATCGCCAGTGCAGAAGGCGGCGTTGAAATTGAAAAAGTCGCAGAGACGCGTCCCGAAGCGATCATCAGAATTCCACTCGACCCAGTTGCTGGTCTGCAGCCATTTCAAGCCCGTGAAGTTGCGCTGGCACTCGGATTCAAAGGTAAAGCAATTGCGCAAGCGATCAGTGTCTTCACAAAACTGAGCGCACTGCAGCGCAGCACGGATGCGAGTTTGGTTGAAGTCAATCCGCTTGTGTTGACTCCTGCCACCGACGTGCATCCAGATGGGCAAGTGATGGCGATCGATGCGAAGTTTGACTTTGATGACAACGCACTCTTTCGACATCCAGACATCGCTGCAATGCACGATCCCACTGAAGAAAACGCAGCTGAAATGCGCGCGCAGGAATTTGGACTTTCGTATGTTGCGCTTGACGGCAACATTGGCTGCCTCGTCAATGGCGCAGGATTAGCGATGAGCACGATGGACATCATCAAATTGCACGGCGGAGAACCTGCAAATTTCCTCGATGTCGGCGGAAGCGCCACTGAAGAAGCCGTCACTGAAGCATTTCGAATCATTCTCAGCGACGATCGTGTCAAAGGAGTTTTGGTCAATATTTTCGGTGGAATCATGCAATGTGACCGCATCGCACGGGCCATTGTTGGAGCAGCGCAAACAATTGGTTTCCGTGTGCCACTGGTTGTTCGTCTTGAAGGAACAAATGTCAACGAAGCTCGACGAATTCTTGATGAAGCGCGTGTCAACATTCCGACGATGCAATCCGCCACAGACTTGACCGACGCCGCATCGAAGATTGTTGCCGCGGTCGCTGCCGAACCCTGCCATACATCATAAAAACTATGCTCATTCTGTTTGACATCGATGGAACGTTGCTTCGCACCGAGGGTGCTGGCATGAGTGCGATGCTCGCAACGGCGCATGAACTTTTCCCAACGAAAACATTTTCGTTTGATGGCATTTCAATTTCGGGCCGGCTTGATCGTTTGATTTGGCGCGATCTCATGACACGAGGCGGCGTCGAACCAACCGCCGAGATTCACGAAGTCTTTCGCGAAAATTATGGCGCGCATCTGCGACGAGGCTTCTCGCAGAACTCGCGTGCACACGCGTTGGCAGGCGCGCAAAAATTGGTTGATGCGCTCCATGCGCAGAGTGGGCTGGGACTCGGTCTGCTCACTGGGAATTATGAACACACGGGTCGCCTGAAAGTTGAACAGGCGGGATTTTCTCTCGAACCATTCCAGCACAACGCGTGGGCCGATGATGGCGATCATCGGCGCGAACTGCCGCCAGTTGCAATTCAGCGATACAGTGAGAAAATGGGCCGCGGCATTGACACTTCCAGAGTGATTGTGATCGGCGATACGCCTTTAGATGTGGACTGCGCGCATTTCAATGGTTGTTTGGCGATTGCGGTGGCGACTGGCAATCATCCAATCGCAGAATTAGAAACCCACAATCCTGATTTACTGGTTTCTGGGCTCGATGATTGGCAACGGATCGCTTCGTGGATTACCAGTCGGTAATTTCCCCCCAGCGCACGCGGGGCTTACCCTTTCTTGTATGTCCGCCTTTGCAACTTTCTGCAGCGACTTCTGTATCAATCAGAAAATCGCACTCAAGATGGATCTCCCCGAGGCGCGAGAACCAACTCTTGAGCTCTTTGATCGACTGCGTCGGCAATTGCCACGACTGACACGCGTGCGTAGAGTCGAAGGCGAGGTCGCACTTGAATCCGCCGAGGACGAACAAGATTTTTTATGGGTCGCGCTTCGCCAGACATCAATCCGCAGCGGACATGTCAATCCGAAATCGACTGATGACGGATACAAAATTCATCGTGCAGTACTCGAAACTGCGCCGTGGTTTCTTTCGATGAGCCCACTGGACATTGACCACATCGAGTTGGTCTTTGGCTTTGATATCGAAACTGCATCACACCGAGATAGCATCGTCTATGAAGCGCTCTTGGCAAACAGTCCACTTGGATCTCTCTTGGACTGCGACCATGATCATCCAATTGATGTGCAACCGTTCGTTGGCATTTCACTCACAGAAGGACGGGAATTGCAGGCATCTTTCGAGGTCAAGACACGGCCTCACCGAGCAGATACCAAGCACTCATCCACGACGGATCCGATCAGCGTCTATCTGACAGTGCGCCGCAATGGGCCACTCTCTTCGCTTGATGAACTGCCAACAATATTTGCGACACTCTGCGGACACGCAGAAAGACTTGCGGAACAACGCGCGATACCACACCTCGTCATGCCAATTTGGCAAGCGATCAGCGCAAGCTGAGTTTGAATAAATCGATCGAACGAAAGAATCAGGCGACAGCGATAAATCGCTGAACAGCCATCACATCTGGGATGATCTTTGGAGTCACTCGAAGCGTGAACTTTGCACCAACTTCTGCACGAACGCAACGTGTTGCTGGGATGCGTGAGATCCACATGCGACCACCTCGTTGATTCTCTGGATTCGTACGGCCTCGTTCGCGAGCAACGCGAGTCAGAGTTCGCTGAATGGATGGCTGCAAGCGCATCAATCTCTCGATGGTCTTGCGATGCTTCGCCTCAGCTGGAAGTTTGGTGACTGAAATTGTGACGGTTTTGCCAGCGGTGAGTGTCATATTTAGGCTCCGAGGAGGATTGAAAATCGTACCGTCGTAGCAGGATTTATGCAAGCCGATCACTTCCGTTGCCGGCAATCGCATTCAAGAGTGTTTGGAGCCCTTTCTAGAGGCATAATGCAGATAGAGCGCCTGAGTCCCCTTCCGCCCATGGTTTGCCTCTTGGGCCTTGCGATAGAGGCTCTCAGCCAGCAGAAGCCCAGGAACATGGAGGTTGTTGGCATGGCATTCCTCCAGCGCAATCCCAAGGTCTTTCAGAAAATGATCGATGAAAAAACCAGGCTCGAAATCACCTTTGAGAATCCGAGGGGCGAGATTTGCAAGCGACCAACTTCCAGCTGCTCCCGCTGACACCGATTCGAGAACTCGCTCGGGATCAAGTCCGCTTTCGCGCGCATAAAGCAATGCTTCACAAATCCCCATCATTGTCGATGCAATAAGAATTTGATTCACGACTTTCGCTTGTTGACCGCATCCGGCATCACCTTGGAGAACGACGGTTTTTCCCATGATTTTCAGCACTGGAAGAACTTGCTCGAATGCGCTTGCATCGCCCCCAACAAGAATCGAAAGCGTCGCATTTCGTGCGCCAATATCGCCGCCTGTCACTGGAGCATCAAATGCGAATGATCCTTTTTCACTTGCAATTTGTGCGATTTTTCGAGCAATCGAAGGACGACTGCTTGTCATGTCGACAAGAAACTTTGGAACGCTTGGCGCACTCAATGTGCCATGAGGACCGAGGTGAACGGATTCGACATCGGATGGAAGTGCGACCATGGAAAAAAGGAAATCCATTCCAGACGCTGCTTCGACGGGGGTCTGCGCCCAGTTTGCTCCACGACTGAGCAATCCAGCAGCGCGGGATTTGGTACGCGAGTGAATCGTCAGCGAATGCCCCGCCGCCAGAAGGTGGCCAGCCATTGAATTTCCCATAACTCCAGTTCCAATCCAACCAATTCGAAGAGGTGATTCCATAATGGACGAGGTTACGCTTCGAATATCCTTTTACGACGGTCCGAACCCAACCTTTGGGGGAGGCGTAGAAATCGGATGAACCAAATTATGTCCACATCACAAAGAGATATCGTCGAACTGGAACGCCAAGTTGAAGCGGCCAGTCGTCCATTCCGTCACTTGGTCGATCAAATTCAACGGGTCATCGTTGGACAAGATTCATTGATCGAAGGTTTGCTCTGCAGCCTGCTCATGAACGGTCACGTTCTCATTGAAGGCGTCCCAGGCCTTGCAAAAACAATGGCTGTGAGCAGCCTTGCCAAAGGAATCAATACTGGATTCCGTCGCCTGCAATTCACTCCCGATCTCTTGCCTGCCGACTTAATTGGAACAATGATTTATCGGCCGAACACTGGCGAGTTTGTCGTCAAGCATGGACCGATTTTTTCCAACATCATTCTTGCGGATGAAATCAATCGCGCTCCAGCAAAGGTTCAGTCTGCGTTGCTCGAAGCGATGCAAGAGCGACAGGTCACAATCGGAGAGACAACTTATCCGCTGCCAGATCCATTTTTAGTGCTCGCGACACAGAACCCAATCGAACAAGAGGGAACCTATCCCCTTCCCGAAGCGCAGGTCGATCGATTCGCGATGAAATTGGTGGTGACATATCCATCGCCAAAGGAAGAGCGATTGATTCTTGATCGCATGGCGAACACTCAGAACAACCTGACCGTTGATCCCGTGATGAACCCTGCAGACATCAAGACAGCTCGTCTGCTTGTCGATCAGATTTTTATGGATGACCGGATGAAGGATTACATTGTCGATCTCGTCATTTCCACGCGCGATCCCAAGAAGCATAAAGTTCCAATCGAAGGACTCTTGACATACGGATGCTCGCCGCGTGCCACAATTGCGCTGACACTCGCTGCAAAAGCAAAGGCTTTCCTTGATGGTCGCGGATATACCGTTCCGCAAGATGTAAAGGACGTAGCGCCGAATGTTCTACGCCATCGACTTGGACTTTCTTATGAAGCAGAAGCAGTCGAGAAGACCTCTGACGATATTGTGCGGACACTTCTTGATCACGTGCCAGTCCCCTGAATGAAAAGGTGCGGTGGACTTTCCAAGTTTCTTCTGCGCGATGAAATGACGAAAGCTTGACTGCCCAAGGGAACAAACCATGCTGTCGAAAGAAACCATCCAAAAAATTCGCCGAATTGAAATTCGCACATCGCGTGTGGTTCAAGAGGCAGTTGCGGGCCGGTACGTATCCGCCTTCAAAGGACGCGGAATGGAATTTGAGGAGGTTCGTCCATATGCGGATGGCGATGATGTACGCACGATCGACTGGAATGTTTCTGCTCGAGCTGGCGGACCACATGTCAAACTCTTCCGCGAAGAACGAGAACTGACCGTCTTGCTTGCGATCGATCTCTCTGGATCGCTTTCATTTGGTTCGAATGCTCAGACCAAGCGAGAACTCGTCGCAGAAGTCGCTGCGACGCTGGCATTCAGTGCAACTCGCAACAACGACAAGGTTGGGTTGCTCCTTTTTTCTGATCAAATTGAGCGATACGTCCCTCCACGTAAGGGGCGACGCCATGTGCTACGCATCGTGCGAGATTTGTTGGCGCACAAGCCTGTCGGGACAGGAACAAATATTGCGGCAGCGATCGACGAATTGAATCGGATTCAGAAGCGACGTGCGGTGGTCTTTGTTGTGAGCGATTTTCTCGATGATGGTTGGGAGAAACCGATGACAATTGCACGACGACGACATGATGTGATTCCGGTTTCGATTTTCGATCGTCGAGAGCGCGAACTGCCCAAGATTGGCATGATCGAACTGACTGACGAAGAGACTGGCAAGCGAGTCGTCGTTGATACTTCGAGTCGAAAAGTCCGCGATGCCTTTCGCAGACAAGGTGAATTGCGCTCGCTGCAATTCGAACTTGCCTTGCGACGAATGAAAATCGATCCTTTGATGATCGAAACGGGAGTCGATTATGTCGAACCGATCATCGCCTATTTCCGAAAACGAGAGGCAAGAGGAAGCAGATGAATCGGACTCGAGCCCTTATTGCATCTTTTTGCCTTGCGGCATTTGTCACTGGGCCTGCACAGAGCCAAGTTGTTTCGACAACACCGCCACCTCCGCAAAGCGCGCCAAGTGGGCAAGCGCCTGCCAAGGCTCCGCCATCAAAGGTGGCTTCTCACCCTGCTCGTCCCATTGACATTCGCGTCGAAAATGGTGCAGTCAGTGCAACACTTGCAACCCCAGCTGATGTTGTTGAAGTTGGGAAGGCGATTCCATTCACACTGACGATCACGGCCAGCGACGGTGCAAATCTGACGCTTCCAGAGATCGGTCAGAAGCTTGGAGAATTTGACATTCGAGATATCAGACGAAGCACAAGTCGTGATGGCGAAAAAAGAAAATCGATCATTTCATTTAACGCCTCGACATATGAGAGCGGCGAAATCGAATTGCCTCCGATTGAAATCAAGTGGAAAGATTTGAAAGGCGAGGAGCAAACGCTTTTGGTTGGACCAAGCTTGATCGAAGTCCTCAGTTTGATCGGGGCGGAATTTGATCCACATGTCTTTCGAGACATCAAAGGCGAAATGAAAATTGACTTTGGTACTTCCTGGTGGTGGATCATCGCGATTGCAGCGGTTGTCTTGTTGACTTTACTCCTGCTGACCTTGAGAATGCGTCAACGAACAATCTTGGAAAAAGTTGTCTCTCCTGATGAATGGGCGCTCCAAGAACTGAATCGCCTTGAACGAGATGGACTTGTCCAACAAGGCGAACTTCATCTCTTCTGGGTTCGTCTCTCAGGAACTGTGCGCGAATATGTCGAACGAAGATTTCATATCGCAGCGCCAGAGCAGACCACCAAGGAATTTCTTGCCCAAGCAAGCCAGCATCCATTCATTGGCGCTGAACATCGCCATCTACTAAAGGATTTCCTGCGGGCTGCGGATATGGTCAAGTTCGCTGCTCATCGACCCGAGAACAACGATTGCATTCATGGCTTGGATGCAGCACGAGGCTTCGTCAGAGAGACAACATCCGCTGCAAATTCGACACCAGAAAAAATGGAGGTCAAGTTATGACGTCCTTTCAATTACTTGCTTCATGGTTTCTGCCTTTGGCACTTCTTGCGCCAATCGCTGCTTGGCGTTTTCTCTCGCCTCGGCGCCGAGTTCGAATCGGCTATTCATCTCAGGCGCT
>CAMDEL010000065.1 GCA_945896765.1 Singulisphaera sp. GP187 | reverse complement strand
GAGAGCAAGCGGTGACTTCACCAGCTGCGGCATTTGAATACTTTAAACTTTGCGATGAGGCTTCGACGCAAAAAATTCGCGCTACCATCGAAAAGAATCCTGGATACCGCCAATCATTGCTTACTGGACAATCACCATATGTCGCTATCGTCGGTTGTTCTGACTCCCGAGTGCCATACTCAGAAGTGATGGGTTCCAAAAGCAACGATATTTTTACTGTCAGCCTTGCTGGCAATGTCGTTTCAGATGACGCGATCGCATCGATCGAATTTGCAGTCAAATATCTTAAAGTGCCTTTAGTTGTTGTCCTTGGGCATGATCATTGCGGAGCAGTATCTGCATGTATGAATGAAGCCGAGGTCGGCGGAGCATTGCCACAACTGATTGGCAAAATTCGTCCCGCAGTTCAATCAGCAACCAAGGCTTGCGTAGGCTGTGACAAGGAAGCGCTCTTTGCCGCTTGCATTGAAGCCAACGCAAAACTCGGCATGGAAGAATTGACCAACCGAAGTCCGATTATTCGATCCTTTGCCAAAGAAGGAAAAATTGCACTTGCGTGTGGAGTGATTGATCTCACTGATGGTTTTATTCGATGGGTCGTCACGCCGACATTCGTCACCCCAGCGGCGAAATAAGCGTTAAAAAACTCGCGCGCACTCCGACCAGAATGTGACGAAGTTGCATCGAGGGACCACCTCGTTCTGCCGCTTGCTCTGGAAGTTGTGGGATGTGAATAAACCCGCCAGAGGTCACGCTTTGAAAATCGCCGACTTCTATTCCATGCAGAAGCGTGTACATAATTTCGTTGCAGAGAAAAGTTCCCGCACTCATCGAAAGCAGCGCAGGAATCCCTTCTCCTTCGCATGCATCACGCATTGCACGAACTGGTAATGATGAAAAATATGCAACTGGACCATCTGCCACCACTGGCAAATCCTGACACTGCACGCCAGCGTTGTCAGCAATGCGGTCATCACGCAAATTGACCGCGACTCGCTCGAAGCAGACATGAGTTGCTTTGGCTGATTCTCCAAGGCACACAACAACGCTCGGTTGATTGAAATCAATTGCTTGACGCAGCGCAGCACGACAACTTTGCGGACCTTCGCCGCCAATCACTGGAAGAATCGCATGACTGACAATCGCGCCCGGCCACTCTTCTTGTGATATCGCTCTTGCCAACATCACACTGGGATTCACTGAACTTCCGCCGAAAGGCTCGAAACCAGTCACAAGTATTCGCATCATGGCAATGCACGGTACCGAACTGACCGCACTCGTGCGGCCGATTCTTACAAGAACAGGTACTTTCTTGCGTAGAGATGCAAACACTCCTGAGCGAAATCTGCCTGCTGTTGCTTTTGGTGATTCCGTGCCTCGTCATTTCAAATCGCATGCACTTCGGAAGCATTCTTGGCCTTCTCGCAGGCGGGATTCTGATCGGACCAAGCGGCTTCGATCTGATCGAAGCTTCTGGAATCAGCAACAACATTGCGGACATCGCAGTGATCTTTTTCCTTTTTCTTGTCGGACTCGAATTGCACCCAGCCAAGATTGGAAAGTCATGGCCAAAACTTTTGCTGTTTGGCATATTGCAAATCGCGCTGACAGGAATTGTTTTGGCGGCACTTGTTTTACCAACCTCAAAATATTGGTCAGGTGCAATGATCACTGGTTTTATGCTTGCAATGTCCTCGACTGCGCTCGTACTGCAAACACTGCGCAACCGTGGGGAATTGAATTCGAAAATGGGCCGGACCGCTGTCGCGATCTTAATCGTACAGGATCTTGCAGTCGTTCCTCTTCTAGCGCTCATTCCGATTCTCAATCCAAAGAAGTCACTTGATGCGCCCGTTTCCATCTCTGCCGATGCAATCTTTTTTACTATTGGGGCGATTGTGCTCATCATCGCAGTCAGCCGATTCATCGCCCCACGAGTCATCGAATCCCTTGAACGTCGCGGCGATTCGAGTTCGCTTTCGTTTGTCATTGGGTTCTTCGTCCTTGGTGCGGCTTTGGTCGCGAATTCAGTTGGACTTTCTACTGCGATCGGTGCGTTCATCGTTGGAGTTTCGCTCTCAACTTCTTCGTCTGCCAAACGAATCGAACAAATCGTTCGCCCACATCAATCGCTGCTTATGTCACTCTTCTTCGTCTCGGTGGGATTAAGCATCGACCGCCATCACCTCACTGGACAACTTTGGAATGTTGTCATCTTTGTCCCATGCGTGATGATCCTGAAAGTCTTCTGTTTGTATGCGCTCAGCCGATTTATGGGAGCAACCAATCGCATAAGTTGGCGACTCGGAATTATCCTGTCTCAAGCTGGAGAATTCGGTTTCGTTCTCTCGGCTGCGTCTTTCAGCGTCGGCTGGGCATCAGCAACCCAAGTCGCAGTCGCAACGACAGTCATCGCTTCCACGATGGTTTTGACCCCAATTATTCAGCGGTTTATCACGCCATTGACCGACCGGGAATTGGACGATCCAACTCCGGTGTCCCCGTAAAGCACCAACGCCCAAGACATATATGACGAACCAACGGGCACCACACCAAAGGGAACCCAGCGCACATGAAGTCTTCGAGGTCCTCGCTCGCGACCACGCAGATCATCTGCTCGTTTTTCTTCGTGCTGTAGTTCGCGACCGAAGTATGGTCGACGATGTTTTTCAAGAAACGATGATGGTTGCGTGGCGACGCTTGGCTGACTTCGACCGCACTCGATCATTTGGCGCATGGCTTCGAGGTATTGGTTCAAGAGTCGCGATGGATTTCGCTGGTCGACGGCGAATGATTGTCGCAGACCCGACGATGCTGCAAGAGATCGAGGAACACTCTGTTGCATTTGACGGTGATCATGCGCAAGCTTTTCAAACGCGAATGGGAACACTCGACGACTGTATCGAAAGATTGCCCACCGATTATTCCCAGATGGTTCAAATGGTCTATCGCGCGGAACTTCCACTTCGAACCATCGCAGTCAATCTCGCCCTGACAGAAGAAGCTGTCAAGAAACGTATTCAGCGAGCGCGCGCACTTCTAGGTGAATGCCTACAACGCAAAGGAGTCTTGGCATGATGAGTATCAATCCAAATCAATCCGAGTCGAATTCGAACGATGCTCCAGAAGATCGCTTCGTAGACGCGCTTCTGACTCATAAATTCACCGAGACAACCGAATCGATGGATGCTCGAATCAATCGCGTTCTTCGCGCCGTCGAGTCACAGAACAATCGAAATTATTCCATTCGAAAGTGGCAGTGGTGGGCGCTCCCGATCGCTGCACTGCTTGCAATTTCGCTCTTGATCATGCCAACGACAAGTTCTGCATCTGCAGTTGTTCGCTCGGCTGCGAAAGTCGCCAGCAAGAGTGTCGACCGACAATATCAAGTGGTTCTGATGCCGAAAGTTCGTCGTGATGGCCAACAACCGCCTCCAATCTTGGCCACTCTTGATGTGCGCGATTCTCAGCACATGCGAATCGAAATTCATTATCAAGGTGGACGCACCGAAATTCGCGGTCGTGATGGAGAGACTTCATGGGAACAGCGACCCGATGGTTCTGCGGTCATTGCCGATCACGACCTTCCGTGGCCTCGCTGGGTTGAGACTCCAGATGGATCATTGCTCGTCGATTCAATGGCAGCAATGCTTGAAGATTTGGATGATTCATATGACATCGTGAAAGTTGATGACGCAGAAGCGTGTGGTCAAACTGGACTCTTGCAAATTCGCGCCAGTTTTCCAATGAGTGAACCCGCACTTGCAAATTCACCGAACGAGAAGGTCAGACGAAATCCAGCTGAACGAATTGAAATGTGTATCGATCCAAAGACCAACGAGGTCATCCGGCTTGAAATGTTTTTCCCTCCCAATGATGGTCCGCGACCTGATGGAGAGCGTGGACCAAGAACTGATGGACCAAGACTGGGCGGCGAACGTGGACCTCCACCTGATGGCGAACGTGGACCTCCACCTGATGGCCATCGTGGTCCTCCACCTGATGGCCATCGTGGTCCTCCACCTAATGGCGAACGTGGACCCAGACCCGATGGACCAAGACCCGATGGACCAAGACCCGATGGACCACGTGCAGGCGGCGAACGTGGTCCACCTAGAGGCGGTCCACTTGGCCCACCACAATCGATCAGCTTTGAACGAACAGACACGAAATCGTTCCCAAGCAATTGGTTCAACGCTCCTGCGAATGCGGTTGAAGTGAATCCTCCGCAATAAGCCCAGTAGTGTAAACATATTGATGTGCCGACTCTCTTTGTGGTGATCCCTGTTTTCAATGAGCCTGAGACTCTTGGCGATTGCGTCAGAAAAGTTGTCGCAGTTTCGCTGCCAGTGGCATGGACCATGCGCATCGTTCTCATCAATGACGGATCTGATTCGGCAACTCGTCTCGCATCCGAACAACTCGCCGCGCAATTTTCAAATTCAATGACGCTCTTGCATCACCAAGTCAATCGAGGAAAAGGTGCGGCACTCCAAACGGGATTCGCTCATGTTGTGACTGCATCCAAGAATGACCTCGATGCGATGATCATCCAAGATGCAGACTTGGAATATGACCCAAACGATTTCGTGCCTCTCATTCACGCTCTCGAATCGAACGCAACAAATTGCTCAGCATTTGGAAACAGATGGCACAATGGATCTGTGCAACCTGGCGCGCAAGGTTGGCTGCACATGAGAGCCAATCGACTCCTGACAACTCTCAGCAATCTTGCGACAGGTCTGCGTGTCACAGATATGGAGTGTTGCTATAAAATTATTCCTGTCGAAGTGCTTCGAAAAATTCTGCCCATGCTGACGGAAAATCGATTCGGAATCGAACCTCAAATCGCCGCCGCGCTGTCTCGAACTGGAGTCTTGGTTGTGGAGGTTCCCGTCTCGTATTCCCCTCGATCTATTAAGGATGGGAAAAAAATCGGCCCGATCGACGGAGTTCGTGCTCTTTGGGTGATCTTTCGCTCAAAATTTCGCGCTTGACTCATCAAAAAACCAAGTTCGACTTGGAAAATCCAAATTCTGGGATATTGTTTCATCTATGAAGATCATCTCTCTCTCTATCGCTGCATTGATCACTCCCTGCGCAGTGGCAAGTTCGTTTGACTTCCACTTCCTTCCGGCAAGCACTGCTCACCAAACTCTTTCGATTTTGTATCCGCTTGCGGGCACTTTCATCGGGGACTATGACGTCACGACAAATCCAACTGGCACTCGAACCATTCCTGGATACTTCGGCGGTTCGGGGAATCAGGCGATTCCATACACATCAATACTTCGAATCGGGGATGCCATCGATTCGAATCCACTTGGAACATTCAAGTTGGATATCGGCGCAAACGGAATGTGCACAATCACAAATTTCACAACAGACCTTGTCAATGAAACTCCAGGCACCGTCACCATCGACATGCTCTTCACCTATTCCAGTTTTCACACGGTTGCACCGAATGCAATTTTCCCATCGGTTGGAGAAATCACAATCCCAATTGCAACTGGATCGGTGAAAGCCGCAACAGCAGTTCAGAGCGGACCGGCAGTTGGCGCACTCGTCGAAACTGCTCCCAACACCTACACAATTTCGATTCCGATCCCAGTCAACGTTCTCGTTTCTGGGAGCGCGGGAGGACAACCATTCGGCGGAGATCCGGTGCCCGCAATTCTCGCATTCGCTGGAACATTGACCATCAATGGTGCCACTGCAACTTTCATCTCTTCCGCAGCATCGACTGATCCCGTCGGACCATTGCCTCCACTTCCCGCGCTTGTCAATCAACCACTTCCCGTTCCCACCGTGTTGCCAGCTGGATCGACAGCGAATCTTCTTCTCTCTGGAACTTTTTCAGAAGGAACGGGAACTTCAGTCTTGAATATTTCAGTGAATGCAACGGGAATTCCGTCCTACGTCCTTGGAGATATGAATGCCGATGGGCATGTGACAGGTCAGGACTTGGCATACCTCCTCTCTGCATGGGGAACTGCCAATCCGACTGCAGATATCAATCAGGATGGAATCGTTGCGGGTTGGGACCTGACTGCCCTGCTCAGCAATTGGGGTGCTTAATCCAATTCCCTTGTCCCCACCGAGAACAATCGCCCCAATGTCTTTCAAGGAGATTGATCAATGAATTCCATCACCACACTCTCAACACTCATTGCAATCACAGCAGCAACAACTGCCTCTGCACAATCAATTTTCCCAGCGGTTCTTCCTTGGAAAATTAATACAACTGGACAAACTGGCTTTCAAGGATTCGCCGCGAATGTTCAAACCGTTCGTTATGGCGCAACCTATGTCTATGTTGCTTCAAGCGGAATCCCTTCATATCCCATCGGACCCTGGCCAAACAATCCTGGTTCGCCCACCGTTCAGAACTGGTCCTTTCGATTGCCGAGAAATCCTGTGCCTGCAACAACACCGACGGCTGTTGGAGGTGGACACATCGGCGTGTACGTCAACGGTGTCACATTCTTCAATCCAGGTGATGCGCGCTCGTATAACAATATGAATATCTGGCGTCAGAACGCGATGTTCTTCGAAGTCAACGGTTTCGATTCTGCGCTTGGACATCCAGCAGGCACTGAATATCACCATCATCAACGAACTCCTCAACTTCCTGGTGGCGATCCGACGCATCACTCGCCAATTCTTGCTTATGCCTTTGATGGATTCCCTGTCTATGGTCCGTTTGGATTTGCAAACGCAGATGGAACTGGCGGAATTGTAAAAATCACAAGTAGCTATCGAACTCGAAACATCACGCAGCGCACATCGCTTCCAAACGGAACTCAATTGACACCGGCCCAGTATGGCCCTGCAGTTTCTGCCACCTATCCGATCGGTTGCTACATCGAAGACCACGAATATGTTGCTGGTCTTGGAAAGTTGGACGCGAGCAATGCCAGATTCTGCATCACACCCGATTATCCAAACGGAACATATGCGTACTTCTCTCCAGTGAATGAGAGCGGCATCAGCGTCTATCCGTACATGATCGGTCTGACATACCGTGGCGTTCTCGTTACTGGAAACACTGGCCCAGGAAGTGGGCATAACACTCCCACCGAAGCAGTCGTCACATTTTGCTGCACACCATGCGAAGCCGACACGGATCTCAACCGAATCGTGGATGGTGCTGACCTTTCAAATGTTCTTTCAAGATGGGGTGGTGGTGGCGGGATGGGCGATATCAATCGCGACGGAATCGTCGATGCTGCTGATCTGACAGTTCTACTTGCTGGGTGGGGAAGTTGTTCCTGAAAAGTCCAACACGGCGGTAATTTGCCCGTGTTGAATCGCAACCTGATCAATTCGACGGTGCTCTCACTGCTTTGCTGCTTTGCAAATTCGTTGAGCGCAAGCGAGAGCGATCTGCAAGACCCAATCGAAATCGTGAAAACTATTGTTGCAACAAATTGCATTCGATGTCACGCTGGACAAGGACCTGGACCATTTTCACTTCTGACCGATGGCGATCTTGCACGCCATGGACCCACCATGGTCGCCGCTGTTGAATCTGGATTGATGCCGCCGTGGTTGCCCATTGGAGAGCGTGGAATTTTTCGAGATGATTGCAGATTGTGTGCCAATGAGATCGCTGCATTTACTTTGTGGAAGACACAGGGATTCCCGACAAAGAAAAATGCATCCGAGAAAATGACGCCTGCGACATCAGCGATTGCCCCATCTCTCTCAGTTAATGTCGCACGCGATTGGATTCCAAATCCTGAAGATCCAGAATCGTTACGCTCGTTTGCCACTGCAATTGGAAATGCGAAACCACTTCACATTCGAGGATGGAAAGTCACTCGCGACTCACCAACGCTTGCCGTGCGTTACAACCTATTGACATGTGATGGAACAGAAACGCTTGCGCTTGACGAGTCGGATCCCGGTCCAGGATTCTTTGGGCTCGGCGATCGACAGAATAAAATCAGCGGCAGTGCAGGTGCCATTGGTGTTGACAGCGAGTTTCAACTTCCAG
>CAMDEL010000064.1 GCA_945896765.1 Singulisphaera sp. GP187 | reverse complement strand
ATAATTCATATCTGGTCAATCTTGCTTCGCCAGATGATGCGCAAAGGTCGAAGTCCATCGCGCTTCAGCGAGATGAACTTGAGCGCTGCGAAACGCTGGGTATTGCATGGTGCGTTATGCATCCAGGTGCGCATCTTGGCACGCCTCGGAGACCAAGCAGTCCCAACATTTTGCGCGCAGCACCAAACGCGGATGAACTCGCTGGACTGAAGCGAATCGCGGCATCATTGGATGCGATACATGCCAACACTCTCGGCTGGAAAACCATCACATGCCTTGAAACCACCACGGGCTCTGGAACAAATTTGGGTTATGACTTTTCGCACCTCGCAATTATTCGCGATTTGCTGAAAGATCCACAGCGCGTTGGAATTTGTATGGACACCTGCCATATTGTCGCTGCGGGTTATGACATGTCGACTTCCGAACAGGCCAAAAGCGTTCTCGATGAATTCGATGCAATCTGTGGATTGGAAAATCTTCGCGTCGTGCATGTGAATGATTCGGTTGGAGCGCTTGGATCCCGCCGTGATCGGCATGCGCACATTGGCCAGGGTTGCTGTGGAGATACTTGCTTTCACGCTATTCTTGGACGCAGTGAACTGCGAGCAGCGCCAATGATTTTGGAAACTCCCAAAGAAGATCCACAAATCGGACGAGAGTGGGATCTTGTCAACATCGATGCGCTCGAGCGCATTCGAGCCAACGTCGCGTTGGCCACCACGACCCGTCGTGGTCTGGCGCAGCGATCACTGATCTCAACGATCGTGTCGATGACAATTGCAAGTGTTGTCGCATGTTCGCTGCTGAATGCCATTGGTTGCCGCGCATCAAGCAATGTCCGCCCAACTTCAAGTCAAACGCAGTCAAGCGCAACTCTGCAGGAACCAACTCAAACAGAGCAATCGAAATTGACTTCGGCAGACCAACTTCTGAAACAAGGTGACAATGAATCCGCGCTTGCGATTTTTCAGGAAGTTCTTGCGCAGAATCCGTCGTTACCAGAGGCCTATGTCGGCATTGGCGATGTTCGATTTGCGCAAGGTCGATACAGCGATGCAGAACCAAATTATCGCCGCGCCGTTCGACTCGATCCAGCAGATTTCCAAGCGCAGTATGGTCACGGTCGATCGTTGCAGATGCTTGGGCGACTTGCAGAATGTATCGGTGCATATCAGCGTGCGATCGTGGCCAATCCAAAGAGCGCAGAGGCGAATCTGAATATGGCGACGGCGTATCTCTCGCTTGGAGACGCACGAGTCGCTGCACAATTTGCAGAACGCGCACTCGTTCTCGAACCTCGCAATGGTGCCGCACATGTCAATCTCGGCGTGTCGTACGAGCGATTGGGTCGACCTGCCGAGGCGATTCAGCAATATCAAGCCGCTGCCGAATTGATGCCCCCAACGACGCAGTTGATGATCAATATGGTCAATGCGTATGTTGCAGATGGTCGATATCCCGAGGCAGTGAATACTGCGCTTGCGTTGACAAAACTTTCGTCTGTCCCTGAAACCTTCGAGCGATTGGGCTGGGCCGAATTTCGCGCTGGAAATTATGATTCTTCGAGCATGGCATATCGACAAGCAGTTGTGCTTGATCCGCGATATTGGCCAGCGTGGAATGGAATCGGTGTCAACGCGTTGAATCGTTGGCTCGCATCCGAAAAGCGTGATAGCCAAGCAGGCGACGAGGCGCGGCGCGCATTTCGATCATCGATGCAATCAAATCCAAATCAGCCTAAAGTTCTGAAGTTGTATACCACCTACGGACTGTGAGTTTGACCAATGCCAACTGTTGCCATTCTTGAATTTTTCGACTCTCCAAGCGATCAACCATTTGTCATTGAGCACATCAATGAAGAGTTCACTTCGGTTTGCCCCAAGACGGGACACCCAGATTTCGGAATCATCACGCTGCGCTATGAGCCTCTTGCAGTGTGCGTCGAATTGAAGTCCCTCAAGATGTATTACCAGTCTTTTCGCAATGAAGGAATTTTTTATGAAGCTGTGACCAACCGAATCTGCGAAGATTTGACAGAGGCGATGAGCCCCGCATGGTTGCAAATCATCGCTGACTGGCGAGGCCGCGGCGGAATTCGCTCGCGGATTCTCGCAAGTTCTGGCAACGTTCCCGCCGTGTGGGCGCGGGGATGATTCACTGAATCTCTACTTGTTCTTTTCGCCAGTTTTTTGGTTCAACTTCACAGTCAGGTCCGGTCCAAGAACGCGTTCTAAATCCCGGCGCAGTGCCGCATCTAATTCTTGGCGAGCGAAGAGAGTGCGCCGTAGAATTTCTCTTGCGGGTTGATCTCGAGTGTCGGTCGCATCAACGACACGTTGCTGTTCGACGGCGGTCAGAAAGAGCACTTCGCTTGCAGGCCCATACGCAGATGCCAATTCGATAATTGATTGGGCTATTTTTTCTTTCGCTGGCGGACTGTTCGATTCGTCTCTCTCGCTGATTTCGAGCGCGCGGATAATCCACAGATCGCCAATGCCAAGAAACTTCGCAAGCGATGGATACGCTGTTCGTCGAAAGACATCCTGAAAACTTCTGGCATCCTTCGGCGGCAAAGTCGAAAGAATCTGCGCAAGAGAGGCATTTTGCAGCGATGCAATTTGCTTCGATTCGTCTACGCAGCGCGCAAGTTCAGCTGCCATCTGATTTGAATGAACTTCTAGATCGCTTATGTCTCTGGGATTGTCCGCATCCATTTCGATCGATCGAACTCCCAAGTCATTCGGAGTGGGAGGATTCATCAGTTTGGAAGCAAACATCATTTGATTTGCAGCAAGGAGAGCGATCAGCGCATCGGAAAGCCTGCGCATATGCGGCAAGAGCGCTTGATTATTTGCCTGGATAATCACCGCCACCGAGTCTTCGATTTGTGCTTGGGATTCAGCAACATGTGTTGCGCGCACAATCGTTTCGAAATCGACTCGCCAAAGTGGTTCAATGGAAACTTCTGGACTTTGTTCCAACAGACATTTGATCATGTTGCGCTCAATGCTTCGCAAATGGATCAATCGATATGTCTCGAGCAGCGAACCCTTGGGGGCAGTGGAAAGAATCGCAGAAAGTTGAGAGAAGAATTGATCAGAGTTTATTCTGTCCGATCGAAGTTGTTCCTGTCTGATGCGTGCGATTTCCTGAAAGTCGGCATCGGATATTCTCCCAATTTGATTTTCTGAAGTACTCGCCACGCGAATACCAACTTCGATCCATCGCTTCGACACATCATCGGTCGAGCGGATGAGCGCTTCAGAGAGATCTTGTTGAACCATGAGCGCGAGCGCTCGTTGATCCGTAGTCGCCTCCGTCGCATCGAGAATGTTTTTGATCTCACTTTTGTCAATGGGACTGACAGTGCAAAGCGTTCCAAATGTCAATTCCATCTCCATTCGAATCGATTCAGGCGACATGTCGATTGCCGCTACAGATTCGGTTTTTGCGTTCGTTGGATGCTGCTTTGCAAGCAGGGCGATCTGGTTTCGAAAAGAATCAGTGCTCGTCACCAATTTTTCTCTCATTTCATTCTCTGCTGGCAATATAAATTCGATTCCACTTGAATAGCGAATCCAGCAACTCTCGTCATATCGCTTCGCTGCCGCAGCCAAGAACGTCAAGCTTTCGCTGCGCCACTGTTTTTCGAAAGTGCTTAATGCCGCCAATGATTCTGCGGTCACGCCAGAAACTTTTCGAAGCATCTTTGCAGATGCTTCTGCGCTGCTTCGATCCCACTCGATTCGTGGATATGCGCGGTTATAAAAGTTTATCCAAATATCCCAAGCGTCTTCCGCGTTGGCATGACTCGTAATCTGCCCAACGAACGATCGCTGCGTTTCTCCGATTTTCTCAAAGACTTCGGATGCGCTGTAAAGTCCATCCGTTCGTACTTGTTGAATCGATTTTTTCCAATTTTCGAATTCACTATTCATTGCCTCGAGCTTCTCGAACGCATTTTCCTCAGTATTTTCTGCCTCATTCTCAGTAGGGTTCGCTGTGTCAATACGTTCTGCTTGATTCATCGTCTTCGTAATCGAACGCTCTTTCGCAAGTCGCGCAGTGCGTGTGGGAGTTTCAAGCAACGTATTTCGCGCAGTACGACTTAGCCGAGCCACCTCTGCATCATGCGCGGCAAATTGAGTGCGAAGCGATACAAGGAGCGCTCCACTTTTATCAATTTTCGCAAATGCGTTCTCGACCGAAAAGTCCAAAGGATTAGCGTCAATTTGTACTGCGATAAAAAAAAGTTTGTCGCGGCGGAGATTCACCCAAGACTGAAATCGTTGTGCTGCTTGTTGATCAGTATCGCTGCGCATCGCTGAGTTGATTCCACTGGTCAGCTGCGCATCTGCAGAATCACATTGAGCAAGTTGATGTTCAAATCGATTCTGTAATTCAGTCGCCTCACTCAGTTCCAGCGGGGAAGGTAAGAAGGCAAGAGCGATCGTCGTGCTCCCAGTTGCCGCTTGCAGAGCCAACTTGATATACCCCTCAATCGCAGGCATCGCAAGCTCAATCCCGGCATCGGAAGCGCCAAAGCTGCGCAGGCGTTCGCGACACTCATTGCTGGAAATCGGTGCTTGGAAATCAATGCGCGGCGCGCTCTGTGCATGACTGGAGGCAAAACTCAACAGGACAATTCCAGCGGCGAATAGTGTCAAAACATCAGTCGCAAGCGTACGAACCCTCTGCAGTATTTGAAGCTGAAACATTTCAAGATGATTGAAAGTGAGCATCGCAGAATGCTAACGCTGCAAACGAGTTCTTCATAAAAAGTAACTTTTTTTTATTCAGGTTCTGGCTTCCCCAAGCCCTGCCAAATACGGACGACTTCTTTCAGTCGATAAAAGAACCCATTTCCGTTGGATTATCCCCAACATAAACCTGAACATCGCCTTCCACCGTCCGAAGCACCACGAGATTCGATCCCTTATTCAAGATTCCATAGTTCGAGTTGTTGTCATTGCGTTTGTCTGTCGCCAACCAAGAACCTTTTCGCACTCGCACCTGGACTTCACCATTGATCGCCTCCAACTGATACGCGCCCGCGCTGCGCGGCGGCACGCGCCAATCAATCGTTCCTTCTTTATTAAGAACCGTCGACGGGAGACGAATGGGATTGTTCGTTGCAACGCGCACATCACCTTTCGTTGTTTCGATATCGACACCATCTTCAAAGTCCGTTGCCATCACATGCCCTCGATTTGTTCGCACGATAACCACGCCCAGGCGCGGAACTGCAATGTCGATATCAATTGCTTGAAACCATGGCTTGGCATTATCCGTTGTCGCATTGATGACGAGCGCTTTGCGATCACCTCTATCAACCACTTCATATGTCAAATGAATGTCGCTGAGAGAATCTTCAAGTTCTGAGCGCTCTCCCATTTCGCTCGTCGCTCGACGAACGAGATCCATTGTTCCGCCTTCCGATTTTCCAGTCGAATGAATGACGACATCGCCGGCGAAATTATCGATCTCAACATCCATCACGCCACTCATCGGAATATCAACAGAGTTGCTCCGATGCACTTCACCTCCAGCGGTTTTATTCCAAGCGCGAACGGCACCATATGCAAGCCCTGGTCGAGGATGCGCAGTACAACCACTTGCAATCGCGATCCCGAAAGCCATGCCGGCAATCACGGCGATGAATCCAAGTTGTCTTATATATAGAGCAGTTGATTTCACGAAAGCAGTCTAACGCTCGCCCGCCTCTCGTAGGATTATGCTGTACTCCACATGCTCACGATTCTTTTCGCTTCTTCTTTGACCGCCATTGTCTCTGCGCAGGCATTGCCGGCCGCAAATCCGACTGCGCCGCCTCTCCCACAAACCGAAACTCAGCCCATTTCCCCGTCAATTCCTGCAACTCCAAAGCCGCAACCAGAGCGAGTCGACAAAGTCAATCGGATCGCCCCTGCGCAAGCGGGAGTCGCGTTGCCCATGGACACCATCACTGTCACCCTTCCAATTGAGAAGGCGGATCTCATTGATTCCAAGGCGAAGTCGGGTCGATTGATCTTGTTCTTCCGAGCAGTCGGCAGTCGCACCGAAGGCGAACCTTTGGATGGTCCATTCTTCGAGGACCCTCAGCCGATTGCATCCGTGGAAGTCGATTCGATCAAGCCTGGCATGCCGATCACTCTCGCGGAGTCGAGCGTGTGGTGGCCCGATGGCAGCGAACTTTTCGAGGGCGCATACGAAGTGCAGGCAGTGCTTGATGTGAACAATGGCGAGAGAGGGCACCTCGCTCCTGGCAATCTTGTATCGAAAGTCACCACGGTCAATCTGACTCGTGATGCGGCAGAAGTGATCGCATTGGAACTCACGAATAAAATTCCTTCTGCGGTTCTTCCAGAGTTGAAAAATGTGGAGTGGATCGATTTCCCGAGCCCAATCCTTTCCAAGTTCGCTGGCCGAGTTGTGACCCACCGAGCGGGCGTCATTTTCCCCGCGGAGTATCACAATATCAAAGCAAAGCGTCGGATTTGGCCGACGATTTATGTCATTCCTGGATTTGGAGGTCGATGGACAGATGCTGCAGATTTGGCGCGCAAGATCAATCTCGCAGGAGTTTCTCTGCTTTGGCCGCAGGCTGTTTATGTGATTCTTGACCCTGAAAGTCCACTAGGGCATCATGGATTCGTCAATAGCGCACTCAATGGTCCACGCGGTTTGGCGCTGGTCAGCGAACTCATTCCATATTTACAAGAGCGCTTCCGATTGATTGGAGATCCATCCGCCCGCGTGCTCACTGGTCATTCATCTGGGGCATGGACGAGTATCTGGCTTGCGCTGAATTATCCTGAGACATTCGGCGCGGCATTCGCAAGTTCCCCTGATCCGCTGGACTTCCATACTTTCCAAATGAACGATCTCTATCGTGACGAAAATCTCTTCGTCGGAGAGGATGGAATCGAGCGTCCGAGTTTTCGAGAACCGATTGGGCCTGGTCACGAATTTGTGCCGATGCTGGTTCGTGAAGAAGTCCAAATGGAGCGCGCCATTTCGCCCAACGGAACTTCCGGCGAGCAGTGGGATTCTTGGGCGGCGATGTTCAGTCCTGTCGCTGAATTGGAGCACAAGCCGCGCCGACTTTGCAATCCAATGACAGGGGTCATCGACCCTGTGACCGTTGAAGCGTGGAGTCGCTTCGATATTGCACGCCGCATTTCGAAGGACTGGGATGGATGGGGAAAATTATTCGTCGAGCGGGTGCGTGTGATCGTTGGTGAGCGCGATTCTTTCTATCTCGAGCGTGCAGCGATTCGGTTGCGCGATGCAATCGCCGCACACGCACGAGAACATGCCGCTGCGGGAAAAGAATTCCCGACTGGGCCTGGATATATCGAAATTGTTCCAGGAGCCACGCACGATTCTGTTTTTCCAATCGCACAATTCAAGTTCAATGGAGAGATCCGCGAATATCTGCGCCGTGCAGGTCATCACGAGTGATTGCGATTCGACGCTACTCTGAATGTTCGTATGCGTGAAGTCCAAGACATCTGGTTTCGACGAGCCAAAGAAGAAGGCTATCGCGCGCGCAGTGCGTTCAAATTGATTCAGATCGACGACCGCCGAAAAATTCTTCGTCGTGGCGATCGTGTGCTTGATGTTGGTGCCGCACCAGGATCGTGGACACAAGTTGCCGCAGCGCGTGTTGGCCCAACTGGATTTGTTTGCTCATTTGATTTAAAAGCAATAGATCCAAAGGGATTTCCGAGTCACGTTCGCGTGATGCAAGAAGATCTGAATAATCTTGACGCAGATTCTTTCGACGGCGAGTTGTTCAATGTTGTCATCAGTGATATTGGTCCAGATACATCGGGCGATTCATCTGGTGACAGCATTCGATCGGTCGCTCTCTGCAACACACTGCTTGATCGCTTGCCAGTCTGGCTGAAGAAAGGCGGGCATGTGGTGATGAAGGTCTATGAAGGTGCGGATTATCCCGAACTCTTGCGCCGCACCGAAAAACTATTTCGTGAAGTGAAGGGAGTGAAACCAGAATCCTCGCGGCGCGAAAGTGTCGAGATGTTTAT
>CAMDEL010000063.1 GCA_945896765.1 Singulisphaera sp. GP187 | reverse complement strand
GGAGTTGGCGCGACTGTCGGTTCGCCCAAGCAGGTTTTCCAATCGCTATCCGTTGCACAGGTGACGCGTCCTTCTTCAACCACGAGTACTGTCGGCGGCTTCAAGATATAAAGTTTGCCTTCAGGCAATTTCAGTCGCTGGCATCCTTCGCAAGGGACTGGTCCTAGGTCGTCGCCAATGAGAGCGGTCGTTCCTGGAGCGGGTGGAATTTCAATTGCGATTACTTTGACATCTGTGCGCGCAACGGTGAAATACTTTTCGAAAAGTTCGCGGCAGTGACTGCATTCTGGGCTGTACAAAATGATGATGCATCGCCCTTCGAGCGTGAGTGCGGTGAGGATTGGCAGCAGTCTGGAAAGTCCAGTATCGGGCAGCGTTCGTCCTTGCCACTGCACATAATCGAGTAAGACGCTGTTTTCCCCGACCGTTTGTTGCTTTGCTGATGCGGTGATTGCAAGAGGAATTCTGACTGAAATTCCGATGGCAACCACCCAGATTGCGAAGATTCCAGCGCCGATCCAGAATGCACTGCGAGAAGGTGCAACTTCGACTGCTTTCGATTTGTCGATGAGTAAGTACAGCCCGAGTGAGATCACGAGGCCGATGGCGGGAAAAAGCAGCGGTGCAAGACCTGCGCCAGCAGGGGTTGATGCCATCACAGATGCAAGCGTTGCGACGCAACAAAATGCGTACGTCACTAATCCGAATCGAGAGAAGAATGAACCTATCTTTGGTTTTCTACCAAAGAGCAAGAGTGAAGCCGCCACTGCAAACAAACAGCCGATCAGCAACTGAGCAGATGAAATGGGAGACAGACCAATTCTCAGCCCAACGTTGCTCGTCCAGAGTGGCATCCACGCAGTTCCTCCTTGGATCCACGCAATCGCAGTGATGATCAAAAGGAGTGGAGTCAGAATTCGAATAGAAAAATGTTTCATTTAGGAAATAGGTTTGGCTGAGTGTGGAAATTTTATGGAGCAAGGCAGCGTTCGACTGCAGCATGGTCTTCAGGATCGGTCACGACTATTGTGACGATTCCGTCGACGACCTTTAGCAAGACTGGGGTGGTCAAAACATAGTCCGGCCCTTTGAAAAGTTTTCGTTGTTGACACTCAGAACAGGGCATTTCCAATGAAGCAGCGGGATCAGTGTCTGGAATTGCAATTGTCAATGTGGGAGTCTTCAGCGGTCCAGCGAAATATTTTTGCAGAAGCTCGTGGCAATGTTCGCAGTCTTCTCTATAGAACATGACGAACCAAGTTCCAGTATTGATGGAAGCTGGTGGTGCAGGAGTCATCAGGCGAGCCATATCTTGCGAATCCAATCGACTTCCCACCCACCTCGCAAATTCTGGAACGTAATAGGGCGCAGCTTTCTGTGGAAAGCCCGGCCAAGCAAGTGTGGGAACAATTGCAGGAGTCGGCGTGATCGTTGCTGAGGCTGGCGTCGTGTCCAGATTTGTTGCTGGTGTTGGCACAGGTGTCGCAGGTGTTAGTGAAACTGCGCTGTCAGTGGA
Organism: Singulisphaera sp. GP187; assembly: GCA_945896765.1. GTDB lineage: Bacteria > Planctomycetota > Phycisphaerae > Phycisphaerales > SM1A02 > F1-60-MAGs104. The sequence goes on along the minus strand of CAMDEL010000063.1, from coordinate 6,608 downwards.
TTCAGCTTGAGCAACATCTGTAGGCATCTCAATCTCTGCGCGATTTGGAATAAGTGAGACGACACACAAGGAAACCACGCAAAGCAGTGCACACGAAGGCAAACCAGAACGGATTGACAACTCTGGAGACTTTCGAGTTCGCTTCGACAAAAGAGCAAGTATGAGAAGTGTCGCGTCGATTCCCAGCATCATGACTGGATTGGGGCCGCTCGCACCAAAGCATCCGCAAGAACCTTTCATTGCTTGTGCGAATCCACCTTTCTGAAATTCAGGAAGAATCATCAACAGCAAGATGACGCAGAAAAGGGAGAGGACAGCAATTGCGATCGTGCGAGCAAGCCGCGGCATGCACAACATGGCGGCGACAAGCACGAATTCACTCAGAATGATCAGCCGTATCGCACTATCAAGCCACGCAGTTCCAGTGAGCCAGAACAATCCATCCATGCTCTGCACAAAGGACAGGACTGGCGGCGGCAACAACTTTGGATTACGCGCAATGAGTTTATAAATCGCACCTGCCAACAACCAAAGTGGAATCGCAAGTCGGCAGACGTAAAAGTAAAGGAGATGACGGTTCATGATCGTGTGGTTCTCTATCTCATTCGCAAGAAGTTCAGATTCTGCTCGGTGGAATTGGACTTTGGTGCGTTTGAAATGGTCACTTCAAGCAGGTTCGAGGCTTTCACAAAGAATATGGATAATCATTTGATGGATTTCTTGGACTGCGGCGCCATCGACTCCAGAGACAACGATTGGAAGGTCGCACAACGCACGAGCTTTTCCGCCATCTGCTCCCAGAAGCCCGATCGTTCCTGCGCCCCGCAATTTTGCTGCTTCAAGTGCGCGAAGAATGTTTGGACTATTTCCAGATGTCGAGAGAACGATGAGTTGATCTCCCTTTGAAGCGAGCGCTTCGACTTGACGGGAATAGATGTGATCGAATCCGAAATCGTTTCCAATGCAAGTCAATGCAGTCGTATCAGCGCAAAGGCAAATTGATTTCAGTGGCGCACGCGATGAACGATAACGGCCGATGAGTTCTTCAGAAAGATGGAGGGCCTCTGCGGCGCTGCCGCCATTTCCACAAGTCAGGATCATGTGCCCATTTGCAAGAGCTTGTTGCACGTTTTTGATGAGCGCAGTCAGTTCTTGCCGCATTGCACCAAGGTTCCCAAGCGCAACTTTCGCTTGATCAAGTCGGTGTTGGATGCAGGCTTCGGCGGTCCGTGCGGAAGGTGACATGTTTGCAGTCTAGTGTGAATGCGCATCTGCATCGAGCACTCTTAAAAAGTAAGAGTGATGTGCGCTTTGCCTCGCGAGATTGGCTAGGCTTCTGTCCCTCGATTGGAGTTCAACATCGCACGCCAAACTTTTCACAAGCAGTCATCAATGCCAGCATCGCGATCTGCGCTCGCTGCTTGGCACTTTTCTCCAGGCGCGATCAATCGATTGCTTCCACCATGGCAGGATGTGCAAATCGAGCAGAACGAACCGCTTCGGGATGGTTCACGAACTGTTCTTGGGCTGAAGATTGGACCGATGCGGATTCGATGGGTCGCTGTGCATGAACAAGTGAAACCTGGGGAACAATTTGTTGATCGATCTGTTCAGGGTCCATTCAAGCAGTGGGTTCACGAGCATTCATTCTTGGACAAGGGCGCGCTGCAGAGTGATCTGCGTGACAGCGTCGAATATCAGTTGCCGTTCTCTGCGATTTCCGACATTTTTATGGGCTGGAAAATTCGCAGTGATCTCGCACAGATGTTCGCCTTTCGACATCAACGCACACGAGACGATCTCGCTCGTCATTCACAGTATTCCGACCGTCCGCGCAGAACGATTGCGGTGACAGGTTCCACAGGGGCAGTTGGTCGCGCACTCTGCGCGTTTCTTTCCACGGGTGGGCATCGAGTTCTTCGACTCGTCCGCGGTGGATCAACTCTTGGTCCCGACGAGGTTCGTTGGAATCCAACTGGTGAGTGGGATGCCAGCAAGCTCGAAGGAATTGATGCTGTCGTGCATCTTGCCGGCGCAAATATTGCAGAAGGAAGATGGACTGCAGCGCGCAAGAAAGTGATCTTGGAGAGTCGAGAGTTGGGCACTCGAAATTTGAGCGAGGCAATCGCAAGATTGAATCGTCCCCCATCGGTGATGGTCTGCGCTTCTGGAGTTGGATTTTATGGCAACCTTCAAGAAGGTTTGGTTGATGAAAGTGCGCCAAATGGCAGTGGTTTTCTTGCTCAAGTGACGCAGGCATGGGAGTCCGCATTGCAACCGGTTGAGTCTCGTGGAATTCGTGTTGTTCGAATGCGAATTGGGATTGTGTTGAATGCACGAACTGGAGTTCTTGGAAGTATGCGACTTCCATTTCTCTTTGGAGCTGGCGGTCGTGTGGGAAGTGGCCGTCAAGGAATGAGTTGGATTCATCTCGATGATCTTGTCGCTGCGATTCAATTTGCTATCGAAGAGAAAACTATTTCAGGCGCGGTGAATGCAGTCTCGCCGCGTCCCGTCGCGCAGATTGATTTCGCTCGAGCGCTTGCACGGGTGCTTCATCGTCCATGCATCGCGCCATTACCTGCACCGATCGTTCGACTGATATTTGGAGAGATGGGCAGTGAGCTCTTGCTTTCTGGGCAATTCGTTCATCCCAAAGTTTTGCTTGAACGTGGCTTTCGATTTGGATACGCCACGATTGATGATGCGCTCAGCTTTGCATTTGGAAAAATGAAATGAAACCAGAACCGCAATCGCGCCCAGTCATTGTTTGGTTTCGTCAAGATCTTCGTACTGATGATCATCCAGCGCTTCATGCCGCATCACAGGGTGGGCGTGTGGTTATTCCTGTTTTTGTTTGGGATCCAAAGAGTGAAGGAGCATGGCCAGTAGGTGGCGCATCGAAGTGGTGGCTTCATTTTTCGCTTGCTTCTCTGGGGAAAACGCTTTCGACTTTAGGATCCCCGTTGATTCTTCGGCAGGGCGCACCAGAAAAAGTGCTCGCAGAAATTGCGAAGGTGACTGGTGCTGTTGGAGTCCACTGTTCGATGCGTTACGAGCCGAGTGCGAAAGCGCAAGAAGCATTGGTCAGGAAGGAACTGCTCGCAGTTGGAGTTTCATTTGCAGCGCATGCAGGAACTTTGATGCACGATCCAGCGGTGATTCGTACTGGATCGGGTGTGCCATACAAGGTCTACACGCCATTTGCGAAGTCGTATCGCAACACGATGAGTAGTGATCCGCCGCTCTCGTCGCCGAAAATATTGAAGGGAAGTGACGCAAAGATTCCCAGCGATTCTTTGGATGATCTGAAACTTCTTCCTGCGATCGATTGGGCGAAGACCATGCGCAATTGGTGGCAACCTGGCGAAGAAGGCGCACGCAAACGATTGTCGAAGTTCACTCTTCAGGCCGCGCAGGCGTATGGCGAGAATCGCGATATCCCTGCTGAAGATGGTTCATCAAGGTTGAGCGCGCATTTGCACTGGGGCGAGATTTCGCCGCGACGTATTTGGAATGAAGTATCGAAGTCTCCTGCGGCGGCTACGGTTGGCGCGCAAAAATATCTTGCAGAGATTCTCTGGCGAGACTTTGCATATCACGTGATGTCGAATTTCCCGCGCACTGCGGAGAATCCGCTGCGACCGGAGTTTGAGCGCTTTCCGTGGGAACCCTCTGCTGAGCGTTTGAAAGCGTGGAAGCGTGGTCAGACGGGATATCCAATCGTGGATGCTGGTATGCGGCAACTCTGGGCAACTGGATGGATGCATAATCGAGTTCGGATGATCGTCGCAAGTTTTCTGGTGAAACATTTGCTGCAAGATTGGCAGCAGGGAGCGAAATGGTTTTGGGAGACGCTTGTTGATGCGGATCTTTCGAGCAATTCGCTTGGATGGCAATGGAGTGCGGGATGCGGTGCGGATGCTGCGCCATACTTTCGAATCTTCAATCCGATTTTGCAAGGTGAGAAGTTTGACTCGCAGGGGACGTATGTGCGCGAGTGGATTCCTGAATTAGCGAAAGTGCCTAGCGAATTCATTCATCAGCCATGGAATGCGCCGCCTTTGGTTTTGCTTCAATCGGGAGTGGAGCTTGGTGGAAATTATCCCGCGCCAATTGTTGATCACGTGACTGCGCGAAATCGAGCGTTGGCGGCGTTGAGTGCGTTTGGGAAGAAGTAAAATGCCATTGTAAGTTTCTTGGCGAAGCCGGGGATACAGCTGCGGATACAGCCGCGGAAACAGCTGCGGATACGGCCACAGATACAGCCACAGATACAGCCACGGAATTGCATAAGAGGGCAGCCGTGAAAAGATTCCGCCGGGCTCAGACAGTCCTCGGCGACCGACACGATCTGGTTTAAGAAATTTTATTGCAAGTGCAGTCGGCCGCCTGCGGAACTCGCCCGGTAGAATTTTTCAACGGCTGGGTACGCAAACACAATCGCAACGGAAACAGCTCCAGCCCCAGCCACAGCCTCAACCGCAGAATCATGTGAAACAGTTATTGAAGTTGATTTCAGTTTGTATTCGAAGAGAGCATTTTTTGTTTTTGTCTCCACGAATCGAAAAATGGCAGAACCGCTGGAATCGCAGCGATTGCGAGCAGCCCCCACACGATTGCAACAGTCCATCCGCCTCCTCCCAGCAGAAAACCGCAGAGTCCCGCTGCAGGTCCAACGACATATCCAAGTCCGATGAGCGCTTCGTGCATTCCACCCGCATCAATTCCTGCGCTTCCAACCCGCAGTGCGTAATAGAGAGCGGCGTAATAGATAATTCCGTGACCCGCGCCGAAGAGCGCAAGACCGATGACGATGAACGGCACAGATGGAATCGTCACGACGATTGCAAAGCCGCTCGCAAGCAGAATTGATCCTGCAAGCAGCGTGCTCCATCGTCCATGCCAGAAAGAAATGTGAGCCATAAGTGCAACGACGACAACACGCATACTCAACCACACTGCAGTCAGAGGTGTTTCGCTTGTCGCTTCAAGTTTCAATCGATCAAGCAGATATGGCATCAGAGGACTCAACGCGCCAACGAGCAAATATGAAGCGGGCAAAAGAATTCGCGCGCTTTTCAAGTGAGAGTTGTAATCAGCCGGAGCTTCTTCCGCAGGTGCGTGGTGATGTCCGGGATGAGACGGCACAAACCAAAGACACGCCATCGAAAGCAAACTCATCGGCAGAATTGCAAAGAGTGCAAGCCGCGGATTCATCCATCCCTCGTTTTGCTGCAGGGGCGCCATTAAAAAGAGCGCCAATGAAACAGAAGTCATCCACACAATGCACCATTGTCCGATTGCTTTTCGCGTTTGCTGCGCGCTTCTCCCCGCTGCGACATACGACTCGATAATTGGCCAAAGGCACGCACCAGTGAAACTGGTGACGATCGCAATGACGATCAGCCCAATACTTGAAGAGCCGATATAAATCAGTGGCGCAACCAAGACCTGAATCAGAAACAGAATCATCATCACTTTGCGAGCGTTGAGTTTTCGTTCAAATCGTCGAACAAGTGTGCCACAATACAGAGCAGAGAACGCATAGATCGCACCAGTGACGATGTACAGCGCGTATGTTTGTGATGCCGAATAATGAAATTCATTGGAGGTGATAAACCCCAGCCCATTCCAAAGGACGCCAGTTGCAAGAGAATTCAGAAACGTAATCGCCTTGATTCCGAGGCTTCCTCGATGCGTCATTCGCTCCGCGATTTGATGCCTGCCGTGAGACCCACCAGGAATCGTCATCGTGTCTTTGGGGATCAAATCTTGCGGCATGAAATCGTGAGGCTAGCCCCGCTGTGGGTTTGGTGGGGTTAGAATTGAATGAGAGTCTTCGTAGCTCAATTGGATAGAGCGTTGCCCTCCGAAGGCAAAGGTTGTGCGTTCAAGTCGCACCGAGGACGTTTTGGGCGATTTGTGAGAGCAGTTGATGCAGAGAGTGAAGAAATATTGCAATTCGTGCAATGTTTTTTTGCGGATCGCTTTGAAATCCGTATAGTTTGAGTGTCGATCTAGACTTTTTGAATCAAAGGGATAAACAAAATGCGTGATACTTCAACATCTAGGGGGAACCGCTTGGTGAAGAAACCAGCTCTGCGTTTTGTATTGGTCGCGCTGACTTTTTCTGCAGCCTTCAATTGTGTTGAGTCGCTCTATGCAAGAGCCCCCCAAGCTATCCCACTCGACCAACTTGACGCGCCCGTGGGTGGATCACCCACGGACAAGTTTGGACAATCTATTTCTATGAACACCGACTTTGGTGCGGTTGGCACACCTGGATTGAATGTGACTGTGGGCGGCGTTGTTCATTTGGCACAAGGCGGGGTGCATCTTTACAATAATGCAGGCGACGGGATTTTTAATTTTCAAGGGACACTGACTCCGAGCAATGGAACGGCGAATGATGGTTGTGGAATGTCTGTAGCGGCATTGCCAGGATGGGTTGTGGCAGGAGCACCTGGGCGAAAGATTGTCACCGCTGCGGTACCGCCGAATCAACTCCAAGCAGGAATTGTTTGTGTGTGGAGATATGGTGCGACGGGGTGGGAGTCTCCTCCTTTCGAGTTGCAGCATCCAGATCCAAAATCAATCGACCTCTT
>CAMDEL010000062.1 GCA_945896765.1 Singulisphaera sp. GP187 | reverse complement strand
CCACAACCGATCCAATCGCAGGCCAATTCCTTCGCGGAGAACTGGGCGTTGATGAACTAGCGCGAATCCGTGGAAAGAGGGATGATGGAGTGCAAAGACAGTTATGAAAGAAACCACTCGAAACTTCGTCATAGGAATTGTCGCCATCTTAGGAGTTGCGGGATTCGCATTTCTGCTGCTTCTCTTTGGCAATCTCACCACATCTCTACGCCAAAAATACGACGTGACTGTCCACGCCAATCAAGCGATGGGTGTGCGATTAGGGAGCCAGGTCACACTTGTTGGTGTACCAATTGGAGAAGTCAAAGCAGTCACGGTTGTTATTGACAGCGAAAATCCGGTGCAGATCATTTTGAATATTGAAGGGTCAATTGATATTCCGGCTGGAGTCGAAGCGACAGTGAGTACCAGTTTGATTGGTGGAACAGCACGCTTAGACTTTTCGATTCCTGTTGGATATACGACTGGTGGAGCAACGCTTCCGCATGATGGAAATGCAATCGTCACAGCAAAGTTTGAGGGACTCGAAGAACGCCTGTCCCGTACGCTGAGCGAAAAACTGGCTGGGCTTGATTTGGCAATGCGAAGAATTGATGAGCTTGGAAAAGATGCACAGAAATGGCTTGGAGACGAGCAAATGCTTGCAGATGCGAAGAGCGCAGTTGCGAAGGCAAACGATTTGATTGATGCGACGTCATCAACTGTGATGGCTCTGACCAAAACTGCCAATAGTCTGCAAGGCAACGCCAATGCATTGCTTGCGAGCGTTCAGCCAGTATTCGACCAACTCTCAAAGACACTTGCACAAGTTGAATTGCTGACAAAACAAGCCCAAGATGGCAAGGGAACTGTTGGCCAACTGATGAGCAACCCCGATTTGTACAACTCATTAAACGACTCCGCCCAGCGGCTGAAAAGCACACTGGGCGAAGTCGAACTGCTTATGAAGAAGGTTCGCGCCGAAGGTCTCGGCGTGAACTTCTGAACGCTTTTTCACTGACCAATCAAGACGATCTCGACGCGTCGGCTCTTTGACTTCGAATCGAGAGGTTGATCTGGTCCGAAACTTGAGAGCGAAATCTGCTTGCCATTCAATCCTTTTGAAATCAGATATTCACGAACTGCATACGCACGCTCGAAGCCGAGGTAGTAGTTGTTCTTGAATGCGGAATACTTGATTGGATCCGTATCTGTGAATCCTGCGACGTCAATCGACTTGGATGCATAATTATCCTTCAAGATTCCGATGATTTTATCGAGTGACTTTTTCGATCCACTTTTCAGCACCTCTTTGCCGGAATCGAACAGGACATCGCCTTCGATTGAAACGTGAATGTCTTTTCCTTGTGCAGCGGCTGTCACACCTTCGATGCCAGCAAATGCGCCAGCATCAGCTGTTGCGGGATCTCCAATCGAAGTCTTCGATTGTGCTTCTGCAGCTTGAGCACGCGCAATGGCAGCTTGCTTCTCGCGGTCTGCTTGTTCGAGCGCCGCAGAATTTGTTGCGAGTTGTTGCTTGAGCGTTTCATTCTCGCTCAACAATGTTCCGTTTTGTCTTTGAACCGAACTGTCACAACCCGCCGCAAGGGCGAGGATGGCGATACCGCCGCAAACAATCCATGTCTTTTTCATTCGAGAGTCCTTTCTCCAAACGTGATTTTTACTTTCGGACATTCCGAAAGCGTGCGACTATTTGAACCTATTCGGTCTCTCATGTAAAGAGGTATTTGCAGAAATCAAGCCCGGGAAGAGCAATCTGCCCGCGTCGATGATCACGGGTCGAAGCAGTACGACAGCGACAATCGCGAGTGCGAGATGAGGACCGTATGGAATCTCGCGCCGAGAAGAACCTTTGCGAACCGATCCCCACACTCCACTGATTGCAACCCATGCAAGTCCAGAAAACGGGGCGAGAAAAAATGCGATGACTGGATCAATCCACCCGAGTGTCGCGCCTGCAGCACCCATCAAATGCACGTCACCCATACCCATGGCTTCCACTCCCTTGATCAACGATGCAAGGATGCGGACAAACCACATAATGCCAGCCCCTGCGAAGTATCCAAGCCCTGTTCCTCCAAGGCTTTGTAGAACTTTTGGGGGAAAACCTTCCATCCCTCTGCCAACGAAGAAGCCCGCCATAGCGAGCGCAACAATCGGCAACAAGAACGCCAATTCGCGCCTCATTTCCCGGCGAGCGTGGGGATAATCCGCCAGCACTTCACCTTCCTTGACATACTCGTGATAGTCGCTGAATGATCGAAGAAAAATTCCCTTCGCAAGCAGCAAAAGCGAGATCGCCGTACCGCAACCACCTCCGATGACCGCAGCGCAAATGGGCCAACTTTCCGCCAAAGGAATGGGCCATGGTTGCGGACGAGTTGGGGACGTGATCATCCCCTGCGCAGTCCACGCCACAAGTCCAATGATTGTTGGAGTCAGAGTGATTGACAATGGAATGGAAAATGTTCGCAGGTCAGTCAACGTCGCAGCGAACAGCGCAGCAAGAAGTGCAATGATCGCTGCGAATGCGGGAATGGTCGCAATAAATCCTTGACTCTGGAACCACGACCCGCCGAATCGCCCGAGCCATCCGTATGGATCGGCGACAAAGACTGCAGCGTAATACGCGGCGAAGAGTCCTCCAGTGATGATCTCGACCGCTGGATATCGAAACGAGATATGCGCCTTGCATGACCAACATCTTCCCAGAGCAATCAACCAACCTATCACCGGAAGATTTTCGTACCAAGTCAATCTGCGTCCGCAAATTGAACAGCGGCTCGGCGGCGAAATGACGCTCATTCCTTCAGGAATTCGCAGTGAAACAACATTGATAAAACTTCCGACACATGCGCCAAATGCAAAGATAAAACCTAAACCCAAAAGATGTGGGATCCAAATCAAGAGCGTGTCGTTCATCGTGATCGTTTGCTGCGCATCAAGCGCCTGTCGAGTCGGCTTTAGAAATCAGATCCGCCGCAGCGATGCGTTCAATTTCAGCACGCGCTCCATCGAGTACTTCACGACATCGTCGAACAAGCGCTGCGCCTCTGCGATATTGGCGCAAACTTTCCTCGAGCGCAACATCACCAGATTCGATGCGAGCGATGATCGATTCCAATTCCGTCAGCGCCGCTTCGTATGTGACGCTCGAGAGATCCTCGTCAACAACTGCCGAAGTCTTGCTTGCTGCACGATTGGTTTTCGCTTCGCTCATACTGTGGAGTCTAGTGATCCGCCATCAGAAGGCTTTGTGGGTATTGCACTCGTGGACTTTGAAGGCACAATGCGATCAACCACGCTTCGAATTTGCCCATCTGCCAAAACTGTTTCAATGTTCTCGCCAACGCGCAGCGAATCCGCGCTACGAACTGGCGTTCCACTGGAGTTCAAGGTCAGCGAATATCCCCGTTGTAAAACCGCCATTGGGCCGATGGCTTCGAGCGTGCGCGACACCGATTCAATGCGACGATCCGCTGCGTCAACAAGTGTCCGACCACTCCGCCGCAAACTTGCAGTTGCTGCTGTAATCCTCGCATCCGCCGTGCGCAATCGACTCGTGGGATGAATTTGCGCAAGCCGCGCGATCGAACCCGCGAGAAGTTGCTCTCGGCGATTTGCTCTCTGTCGCATGGCGTGAACAAGTCCCGTCGCGCTGCGCATCAAACGATTGTGATGAATTGACAAGCCAGTGAGAGGATCAACCAGACCACGCGAACGTGCTGCAAGTTCGACACGACCACGAGCGCGCTCGAAATGCGTGGTCATGGCACGCGACAGTCGACGAGTCAGCGCAGCAAGTTGTTCGTGGAGAATTTCGCGCTTGGGAAGAACTTCAGTGACTGCCCGCGATGGAGTTGCCGCGCGAAAATCAGCGACGAGATCTGCAATCGTAGTATCGATTTCGTGCCCGATTCCAGTCACAATTGGAGTGACGCAGCGACGAATCGCATCGGCGACAACGCGCTCGTTGAACGCCCAAAGATCTTCGCGACTTCCACCTCCTCGAACGAGCAAAATGACTTCAATTCCAAGCCTTTTCGCAGAGGCGTCGACAGCGGTGATTGCACGAGCAATTCCTTGCGCAGCGTTCGTCCCTTGCACTCGAATGTCGACAGCAATAATCTTGGTTGATGGAAAAGTCTGACGAGCAGCATCGAGACAATCCGCCTCCGCTGCACTGCCAGCACTAGTCAAGAGTGCGATGCACATTGGCATCGCTGGAATCTTGACTTTTGCGGAGTCGTCAAAATATCCAAGCCCACGAAGTTCTAAGCAGAGTTGCCGAAACTGCGCATCGAGATCCCCTGCTCCAGCCAATTCAACTTTCGCACACTGGATTTGCGTGCGACCTTGAGGGGGATAGTGAGTCACCTGCCCAGTGATAATCACTTCGATTCCATCTGTTGGTTTGCAAGCACTTCGATCCGCTGCCGAACGAAACATCATGCAATCGATTCGTGCATCTGCGTCCTTGAGAGAAAAATACCAGTGACCTTGTACCGCGCGAAAGTTGGACATCTCTCCAACAACACGAACCGTCCCAACGCCACCTTCAAGCGCATTTCGAATGAGCAGCGAGAGGGCCGAAACTCCCAGAGCTGCCGAAGCATTCGACTCTTCTTTCGTGGGCAAGGGCGATGCGGGCTTGTCGAACAATCCGCCAGCAGCGAGTGAAGGATCAAAGGGTTTGCGAGCCATGCGTCTATCGTATGAAGGGTGAGTCAAGACGTAGACCCAACCACAAAGATTGCTCTCGATGCACCCATCATCCAACTCGCTGGAGTCGGACCGCAGATCGGCGCACGTTTCGCATATTTAGGATTGCGGACTATTGGAGATTTGCTCAATCATCTTCCAATTCGATATGAAACCGAAGTTGCGGAGGCTGCAGTCACAGATGCGAAAGAGGCGACAGAACTTGCAGAAGCATCGGTCACACGCACCGTTCGAGGCGAAATCCAAAAAGTGCGTCATGTTCCATCTCGCCGACCAAGAATCGAAGCGATTCTCGCCGACGAGAGCGGCACGATTCGACTTGTTTGGTTCAACGCACCGTGGCTGATGAAGCGAATTCATCCTGGGCAGTTGGGCATTGCGAAAGGTCGGGCGAAAGTACGCGGCGGATATCTCGAGATGGTCAATCCACTCTGGGAACCAGTGAACGAAGAAGATCAAGTGCCAGTTCGTGCTGGGCGATTGCGACCGATCTATTCGGCGACCGAAGAATTGGCGACGGCAAGGATCGAAAAAGTTCTCGGTTCAGTCTTGCAACCAGCGCTGAATTCGATTGTCGATCTGATTCGACCCGAGATTATTACTCGGCGCGGTCTTGTTTCTCTGCGCGATGCATATCGAATGGTCCATGCCCCCAAAGATGCATTTGAAGCGGAACGCGGCAGAACACGCTTGGCTTATGACGAACTTCTCTGTCTGCAACTTGCTATGGCGATGCGACGATGGCAAGTGCGGTATTCGATGAGCGCACCAGCGCTTGTGCTGACAAACACCATCGAGGAGAAAATTCTTGCGCGAATTCCGTTTGTACTGACTGATGCACAGCGTCAAGTATGCAAAGAAATTTCTGATGACCTTGCCAAGACGATTCCAATGAATCGTCTACTTCAAGGCGATGTTGGATCAGGAAAAACAGCCGTCGCAGTTCATGCAATGTTGAATGCAATTGCGCACGGGCATCAAGCAGTTCTGCTTGCACCAACGGAAATTCTTGCAGAACAGCACCTGCGGACTGTGGAAGAGATGCTCAAAGGAAGTCGAGTTCGAATTGCTGGAATGACTGGCAGTTTGCGCACCGCCGATCGCGCGATTGTGGTCAATGGACTTGCATCTGGAGATTTCGATATGGCCGTCGGCACGCACGCGCTTCTTAGCGAAGATATTCGCTTCAAGAGTTTGGCAATCGCGATCATCGACGAACAACATCGTTTTGGAGTCGAACAACGCGCCGCGCTGCGGGCAAAGGGAGCAACTCCACAACAAGTTCCACACACGCTTGTCATGACTGCGACTCCTATTCCACGAACGCTCGCGCTTTCCTTCTTCGGCGACCTTGAAGTCAGTTCTCTGCGCGGACTCTTGCCAGGGCGCACTGCGCCGACCACTCGTGTCATGCCCACTCTTCGTGCTCTCGAGGTGTACGCATGGCTCAAGACACGTATCGAACGTGGCGAGCAAGCATTCGTTGTCGTTCCTGCAATTCAAGAGAGCGAAATGGGACTGAAAGATGTTGCTTCCCATGCGAAGAGTCTGGCAGAAGGACCATTGCACGGTTGTCGAATTGGCCAACTGCACGGACAGATGAAGAGTGCGGAGTGCGATCAAGTGATGGATGACTTTCGCGCAGGAAAAATCGACGTGCTGGTCGCGACGATCATCATTGAAGTTGGTGTAGATATTCCAAATGCAACTGTCATGGTCATCGAACATGCAGAACGATTTGGACTTGCGCAACTCCATCAGTTACGAGGTCGAGTCGGCCGCGGCGGCAAGCCCGGATATTGCGTGCTGATCGGCGACCCTCCCAGCGACATCGCGCAAGGTAGATTTGATGCAATCGCAAAGAGCACCGACGGCTTTGAAATTGCAGAACTTGACTTGAAGTTGCGCGGCCCAGGCGAATTCTTTGGCGCACGTCAATCTGGACTTCCCCCGCTTCAAGTTGCAGATTTGACGCGAGACTTTTCACTGCTCACGGATGCAAAAAGCGATGCGCAAGCTTGGATCGGCACGAGTGGCGACTTGACCGAATCGTGCGACCTTGCACTTCGCCGCCGAGTTCTTGGACTCTATGGCGCAGCCTTGGGTTTGAGCGACATTGGTTGACCAATTGAACTAGGCTTAAAAAATGAACAGCCCATCTTCCGAACATTCTGCCACGACTTCTGGAATTGAAATTTCAGGGTTGCACTTTGCGTATCGCAGAGGCTTCCAACTTTCGATTCCATACTTTCATGTTGCATCTGGAGAACATGTCCTGCTCGCAGGTTCGTCTGGATCTGGGAAGTCGACATTGCTTCACTTGATTGCAGGAATCGACGATGCTTCCGCCGGAGAGATCCGAATCCGCGGGACGAACATTCTGGGCCTTCACGGCGCACAGCGGGATACGTTTCGTGGCAAGAATATCGGCATGATCTTTCAGACCTTCAACTTACTGCAAGGTTTTACAGCTCTTGAAAATGTAATGATGGCGCTGATGTTGGCGGGATACTCGACTTCTCAGCAGCGTTCGCGCGCAGAATCTGCACTGAGCAAACTTGCAATCGCAGATCCACATTCTCCAATCGAAATGCTTTCTGTTGGTCAACAGCAACGTGTGGCCGTCGCGCGTGCCGTTGCAGGCGAACCATGCGTTGTTCTTGCGGACGAACCAACTGCAAGCCTCGATCCTGCAAACGCTCGCGCAGCAATAGATCTGATCAAAGAAGCTGCGCGAACTGCGGGAGCTGCGCTGATCGTGACAAGCCACGATCCTTCTCTGCGCGAGGCATTCACAAGAATTGTCGAAGTCTCGCAGTTTGCGCCAACGGAGGCAGTCCGATGAATGACATGATCATCGTGCTGCGCAGCCTTCGTGTACGACTCTTGGCAAGTTCTGTCACCGTCGCCATGGTTGCCATTGCAGTAGCGTTGCTCTTGGTGCTCATGTCGCTTCGTGAAGCAGCATCGCAAGCATTTCGGCGCGGAACTGGAAACATTCATCTTCTCGTGAGCGCGGACGCAAGCCCCCTCGTCGGAGTTCTCAACGGACTTTTTTATGCCAACGCTCCTGCGAATCCAATTGCATGGGCGAAATGTGAAGAGATCAAGAATAGTTTTCCGTGGCAGTGGGCTATACCAACTCAACTTGGCGATTCTTTTCGCGGAAGTCCGGTGATGGCGACAACACCAGAGTTCTTAAGCAACTTCGAACCTGTCAGTGGTCAACCATTCCAATATGCATCTGGAAAAGCATTTGCTGAAGATTTTCAGGTCGTCGCTGGATCGCAAGCTGCGAGTGAACATGGATTGAGCGTCGGTCAGAAAATTGTCTTTTCTCACGGAACTGGTGGGAGCAGAGAAGGCGGTCATCAACATGCGGACCATCCATACGAGGTTGTTGGCATTCTGAAACCGACTGGATCTGCTCATGATCG
>CAMDEL010000061.1 GCA_945896765.1 Singulisphaera sp. GP187 | reverse complement strand
AACTTCGACATCCGCAAAGTTGCCCATTGCGATGGTCGGCAGTGCGGGTTCGAGTACCTCCGTCATCGTTGCCGCAATCACAAGTCGAATGGGAGTTCCGATTTTATTGGTGACAGCGCACCGCGACGAAGCCGATGAAGCGGTTGCTGAAATCAGTGGGCTTGGCATTTCATGCGAACTTTTTCCGGCGCTTGAATCTTCGTTTGTTGGTCAAGAAGTTGCCGAACAATTTGGTGAGCGCATTCGTGTTCTTCGTCGGCTTGATGCCAAGGATTCGCCGTCAGTCATCGTTGCTCCTGCAACGGCACTGATGCAGGGAGTTCCTGCAATTGCAGATATGCACGGAGTCATCACGACCATTCGCAAAGGAGAGCAACTCCCTCGCGATTCGATTCTTGCTTGGTTAGGGCAAGGTGGATACGAGCGAATGGCGACAGCTGAAATTCCAGGAAGTTTTGCAGTCCGCGGAGGAATCGTGGACATCTTTCCAGTCGGAGCAATTACATCTGTACGAATTGATTTCTTCGGCGATGATGTTGAGCGAATATTTGAAATCGATCTTGCAACTCAAGCCGCAGATCGCCAGATCGAGTCGATCGATTTGGTAAGAGCGGGGGGTCTCTTCGATGCGGATCGTGTCGAACCAATCGCTTCGCGCTTGGATCCAAGGACACTACTGATTCTCTGCGAAACATCGGAAATCGCAGAGCAATCGCGTGGATATCAAGATCGACTCAGTGATGGTCGTGGTGTTGTTCCTTGGCCAGACACGCTGCGAGAATTGCATAAAAAATGCTCGAAAACAATTGAAACTGGAACTTTGGTTCGATCGGCAGACGCTCAGCGCCAAGTGGATGTGCCAGTCGCTTCTCTCAATCCGTTCCCCGAAGTCATGCCCGCAGCGATCGAAGTTCTTGCTCAGATGTCCCAGGGAAACGACGCAGTTGTACTGTGCGAAACTTCCGGCGATCTTTCACGCGCCGGCGAAGTGCTCGCTGCGCACATGCAGTCAACGACATTGTCCGTCGAAGAGAGACACATGCATCGCGGGTTCATCTGGTCCGATGAACCGAATCGTTCTCTCGCCATCATTCCGTGGCACGAAGTCCTCAACCGCTTCGGTGTTCGGCGAAGAACAACTGCGACGACATCTTCTTCGAGCAGCGCGCGATCGCGCGATGCCTTTCTATTTTTCGAACCTGGGGATTATGTCGTTCACCGCGATCACGGTATTGCGAAGTATCACGGACTGAAGCAACTCGCAGAGCGAGATCGTCCTTCGCCGAGTGACGAGGAATATCTCACGCTTGAATATCACAACGGCTCGCTACTGCATGTACCTGCAAGCAAAGTTTCGCTCGTGCAGCGATATATCGGTGCAGGATCGATCCGCCCGCAACTTTCGGTTCTCGGCGGACGACGATGGAAAAAACAGAAAGATGATGTTGCCGAAGCCGTTCGCGACTTGGCAGGAGAACTGATCCGTGTCCAAGCTGTGCGAGAATCCACGGCAGGAATTGCGCATCCAGTCGACTCGACATGGCAGAATGAATTCGAGGCAGAATTCCCATTCGTTGAGACCGCGGATCAAGTGACTTCGATTGCTGCGACGAAGCGCGACATGGAAAAAACCAGGCCGATGGATCGGTTGATCTGCGGAGATGTTGGCTTTGGAAAAACGGAGATCGCTCTGCGTGCAGCGTTCAAATCCGTGGACTCTGGAAAACAAGTCGCACTCTTAGTTCCTACGACAGTTCTCGCCGAACAGCACGAGAGAACTTTTCGCGAGCGTCTGCGTGCGTATCCCTTCGTGGTCGAAGGAGTCAGTCGATTCAAGACCGATCGTGAAGTTCGTGACATTCTCGACCGTGTCGCTGCGGGCACTGTTGACATTGTGATTGGAACGCATCGATTGCTTTCAGCTGATGTTCGATTTCACGATCTTGGACTTGTCATCATTGATGAAGAACAACGCTTCGGTGTCGAGCACAAGCAACGATTCTTTGAATTCCGTTTGACTGCAGATGTGTTGACACTCAGCGCCACGCCCATTCCTCGCACGCTTCATATGGCAATGCTGGGACTGCGCGACATTTCCAGTTTGACAACGCCTCCCCCTGATCGGCGTGCGATTGTGACCGAAGTGATTCCGTGGAATCAGGAAAGACTCGCAGGTGCAATTGCGCGCGAATTGGCTCGAGAAGGACAGATTTTCTGGGTGCACAATCGAGTGCATGACATTCAATCTGCAGCCGATGATGTGCGAAGACTTGCGCCGACTGCGCGAATTGTGGTTGGTCACGGGCAGATGGCCGATGGCGAACTCGAGCAAGTGATGCGAACTTTCATGCGCCGCGAAGCTGACATTTTGGTCTCGACCACCATCATCGAAAGTGGTATCGACATCTCGACTGCCAACACCATGATCATTGACGATGCCCATCGATTTGGCTTGAGCGAATTGCATCAGTTGCGTGGACGCGTGGGTCGATCGAATCACCGAGCCTATTGCTATTTGCTCCTTCCGCAGGATCGTCCGGTCGCTCCTGATGCAATGAAACGACTTCGAGCGCTCGAAGACTATTCGATGCTCGGTGCAGGCTTTCGCATCGCTGTTCGAGATCTGGAACTTCGCGGCGCCGGCAATTTGCTTGGCAGTGAACAATCTGGACATATTGCAGCGGTGGGATATGAGTTGTATTGCAAACTGCTCGACCAAACGGTGCACGAACTGCGCGCGGAACCACAAATCGTTCCCATCGACACACTCATCGATATCAGTTTGGTGGGTTCTGTTCCCAAGAGTTACATCCCCAGCGATCGTCGTCGATTGGAGACGTATCGCAGATTGAGTGATTCGCTGACCCCCGATGATCTCGCCAAGACGATCGCCGACATCGTGAACGCATATGGCGATGCACCGACGACGACGGCGGATCTCTTTCTTCTGGTGGAAATCAGACTTCGCTGCACATTGCTTGGAATTCAGTCCGTTCAGCGCAAAGATTCGGACATTATTTTTCGATCTGATGGTCCCAATGTCATATATAAATTGTTGCGGGGAGCGACAGGTTCTGTTCGCACTGTGGGCGAGCGTGATGCGCTGGGAACTCGCCGCGAAGATTTAAGTGAAGTCTTCTGGCGATTGCCCGCAGAGTTGCAGTCGACAGCTGCATTGAGCAAAGAACTTCTCAGACGTTTGCGGCGACTACAACCAAGCACTTCGACCAAGTCCAGTTGAGCGCTCCGTTGGCAGTTCGAGTCGTCACTTCAAAATAGCAGCAAGTTTTTGAATCGCAGCTTGATAGTCTTCATAACTGACATGGCCTTGCTTGGCCCGCAAGGCCTTGATCTCGTTCGCAGTTGCAAACAACGATTCTGTCATCCGAATTGTGCTTGGCTGAAAGTTGATACGAAGGCGTGGCCATAATCGCTGCAATGTTTCGCTCTGCGACCAGTTCAGGAAATTCCCAAGCCAAACATTCATGCCGGTCTTATCGTGTGTGCAGATCGTTTTGTAATCCTCAAAGATCTGGAAGACAGAGATTGCGAATGCAACCTGATGCATATCTTGCGAGGACTCAATCGAAAGATCCGGATACATCTCTGCTGGCATCGAACCAAGTTTTTCATAGTCATGGGCAAGTCGGAGATTCGGCGTGATCCAGAGATCCTTGATGATTTGAATGGTGGACAACTCGAGCGCCTTCTCGGCTGCAACTTCTTGGCTTCGCGCTTGGTGATACAGCGTCAATGCCACAAAAAGTCCTGCGCCACCCGTGAGCAACATCATCAATCTGTAGATCGTCGATTGTTCGATCGGTTGATTCTCTGATGAGTCTTGCAGCAGCAAATACACAAACAAAATGCTGAGACCGATCATCGCAAAGAGCAAGTACTTTGAGAAACTCATAGAAATCCTCCTGAATGAATAGTTTATGAGGAGAACTCTTCTGCGCAAGGACTCTTGCATCAGGTTTTCGCTTCAGCAAAAAACACCAGCGATCTATTTTCAGATTACGCCATCACTGAAAGCACGAATCAATTTGAGCCAGGCTTGGCAGCATTCACACCATCACCAAAGTGCAAATCGAGATAGCGCGCAACATAATCCAAGATGCTCGAGCACTCGGGGATATCAGGATTGCTCGTCGTTCCAAGTGGCTCGAATCTCATCCCGCGGAAACGCTCTGCTGCGTCACGCAGCGAGAGTCCGTGTTGCAACGAAAGGCTGAATGCTCTGCAGAAACCTTGGATGAGACCTGAAAGGGTTGATCCCTCTTTGCTCATCTTGATAAAAATTTCTCCAGGACGCCCATCTGGAAAAAGTCCAACGGTCAGATAGCCCTCATATGCCATGATCGAAAATTTGTGAGTGAGGGAACGGCGCGTCTCTGGCAGGACTTCACGGCGTACATCAGGCGTCAAGGTACTCATGCGGAACAAACCTCCATCGAAGCGGGTGAACATCAGCGAATCCGTGCCGATGAAATCGGGGAAGCGCGGATCGTTCGTCGAAAATAGATCACGCCGCCGAGATAGTCAATCGTCAAAGTACGAACAAATCCTGCGGATTTTGTTCAATCAAAATAAAACCGCCGAAGCAGTTATTCTTTCGAAGACTTTTCGCGAGTCTTGCGGGGACTCTTCGTCCCACGGTCCGACTTGCCATCATCCGACTTGCCGTCATCCGACTTGCCTTTGCCCGACTTGCCCTTTGGCGCGTCGTCAGAAGGTTCGTCGAATTGCGCATCATCGGCCGATGGTTCGGCAGTTCGCTGCGAGGCAGAAGAGGTTTCCATTTCGATGATTCGATCTGGCTTGACTACGACGGTGATTTCCGCAACGAGGTCACGACCGAATTGAATCGTGACTTGCTCAGTAACGACGCGACGGATTGGATTGTTCAAGCGCACAGCGCGCATGTCGATTCCATAGCCTTCGATGATCAACTGATCGCTGATATCTCGTTGTGTGACCGCACCATAGAGCACGCCTTGATCGTTGCAAGCGCGGACAAGTGTCAGCGTAATGCCGGCGAGGCGGGCGATAACGGCTTCGCGCTCGGCGCGTTGCTTGGACAAATGAGCCTCTGCGATCGCGCGGGCGGCCTTAAGAGATTCGATCTTCTCGGGAGTTGGAGCTTCCGCCATTGCATTTGGAAGGAGGAAGTTTCGGGCGAATCCAGGTCGTACCTTGACGACATCGCCGACCAATCCGAGGTTTTCGATCGTTTCGAGAAGCAGAAGTTCGTAATTGCGTGCCATGAGTCGCTGTCCTTTCGTGGGGAGAGTTAGAGGTGCCGCCAGGCCTCAGCGATTTTCTCTTCGCACATGCGGGAGAAGGTGGCTTCAGATGTGACCGCTCTTGGTGAGCGGGGGGCAAAGTATCGCAGAATCGCCCCCGACTTGCAAGTGGCTGATCGAATCCAATTTATGTCGCGACTTGAACCCTCAAGTGATGGATCATGTCGATCTTGGTGATGAGGCCATAAAAAACTTTGCCGTCGTGGACCACTGCGACTCGATCGGCTCGAAAAATCGGCATCAAATCATCCGAAGATTTCGATGGATGGATCGTCTCGACCCTGCTGGTCATATGCGCGCCGACCAAATCGCTGCTCGCATGCGGATCGCGTCCAAGCGCCAATAGAACATCGCTCTCGTCCAGGATTCCAACAAGCGCTTCGTTCGAATCAAGCACCGCCATCTGGCTGACTCCGAACATTCGCATCTTGCGAATCGCCAAACTGAGCGGCAACTTTGGCTGCAAGACGAAATCTTCGCCACGATCATGACGACGCGTGATCAAGTCACGCAGGTCACCATTTTTTTCGCGCGCAAGAAAACCTTGGTCGCGCATCCAGAAGTCGTTGTACATCTTGGAAAGATATTTCGCACCACTGTCGCAGATGAGTGTCACGACACGCTTGGGAGTTGTTTGTTCGCGGCAATATTGAAGCGCTGCATGCATCAGAACGCCAACACTCGATCCTGCCAAGATGCCTTCCTTGCGCAGCAGTTCGCGAACGGCGGCGAATGCTTCAGCGTCGGTCACGGTGTACGCATGATCAATGACGTTCATGTCGAGAATTGAAGGGACGAAATCCTCGCCGATTCCTTCCACAAGCCACGATCCGGCTTCGACGGTTTTTCCCTCATTTACAAGCGGTGCGAGGATCGATCCACGCGGATCTGCGAGAATGATTTTGCACTTGGGATTATGCGATTTCAGATATGCGCCAACACCTGCGATCGTTCCACCTGATCCAACGCCAGCAACAAACGCATCAATATCTCCGCCCATTTGCTCCCAGATTTCTGGACCAGTTGTTTCGAAGTGAGCACGCGTGTTGTCATCGTTTGCAAATTGATTGACATAGAACGAATTGGGATCTTCGTCTGCCATTCGTTGCGCCATGTCCTGGTAATACTCAGGATGACCTTTGGCGACATCGGATCGCGTCAACACAACTTCCGCACCCATCGCACGAAGATGTGCCATCTTTTCATCGCTCATCTTGTCGGGCATGACGACGGTCAACTTGTATCCCTTGAGTGCACCGATCAGCGCGAGTGCGATACCAGTATTGCCTGCAGTTGCTTCGATTATTCGGCCACCGGGTTTCAACTTTCCAGATTGCTCCGCAGAAGCGATCATCGCAACTGCGATGCGATCTTTGACCGATTGACCTGGATTGAGATTCTCCAGCTTCACAAATAGTTTGCACACCCCAGTATCAATCTTGCTGATTTGGAGCATCGGCGTATTGCCGATCATGTCGAGCAGACTGGAATAAATTGGGGCGGTCGTGGCGGTGGTCATCTGTCGAGTGTAATACTCCTGCAATGAGCGGTTCCAAAGAAAATGTCGTGGTTGGATTCGATCCGGATGGACGGATGGAATTGATCCATGTCGGCGAACAGCCCGGCCATGGGGCCGCGGTCGACTTTCGCCGCGTCACATTGCGTGGAGTTTCTTCGCAACCGCTGGTTCGTGCATGTGGCGAGCGCGGTCGCCTTCTTGATACGACGGCAGGACTCGGTGGAGATTCTTGGATTCTCGCAGCGGCAGGTTTTTCCGTCACTGCGATCGAGCGATCTTCTTTGGTCTGTCAAGTTCTGCGCAATGGAGTTGATCGAGCCAAGAGTGATTCACGATTGAATGCAATTGCAAGTCGCATCGAAGTGCGCCAGGAAAATGCAGTGGATGTTTTGCAAGCCAATTCCGATTCGTGGGCGACCATCTATCTTGATCCGATGTATCCGCCCAAACTAGGAAGCGCTCTTGCACCAAAACCGATTCGTCTTGTGCGGGATGCGGTCGGCGATGACATCGACTCGTTGAACCTTTTTCTCGCTGCAGTCGCTGCGCAGTGGAATCGAATCGTTGTGAAGCGACCGCATCACGCGGAGCCACTGTGTGCAGAGCCCGACATTGTTTTCAAAAGCAAACTTGTGCGATACGACGTCTATGTTCGAGAGGGATCAAGCCTTCGGACCATTCGCGCAAAGGCGAAGTCATGAGTGCCCCATGGATTTTTGTGCCACAATTGCCGCCCAGCGCGCCATCGACTTGTCGAGTTGATGCAGACGAAGCAAAGCACGCAGCTGGAAGTCGTCGATTACGAACTGGAGATCGCATGCATCTCTTTGACGGACGTGGAGTGATCGCAGACGCATCGATGGGAGTATTGAATCGTGATGGTTCAATCGATGCAGAGATCGACGCGCTGCGCGCACAACCGTTGCTTGCGCCGATGCTCGAAATCGCCAGCGCTGTGCCAAAAGGGGATCGACTTGGAACCTTGCTTGAATCACTCGGACCACTCGGCGCAGCGCGATGGACCCCTCTGAATTGCGCTCATTCCGTGGTGAAATGGTCGATTTCGCACGAACCGCGCACTCGTCGCGTGTTGATTTCTTCCTGCAAGCAATCGCATCAATCTTGGTTGCCGCAGATCGCGGCCTCGTGTGCGCCTGAAGTTGCCGCGCGCGATGCGATCTCTCGAGGATTACAAGTATTCATTGCGCATCCTGGCGGCGAATTGATTTCTTCCGCAGGTCGCATTTCATCTCCGGCATCATTTCTCATAGGTCCTGAAGGCGGATTCACCGAAGCAGAACTGCAAGCAGTCGAAGCACTCGGCGCGCGCAGAGTTTCGCTGGGTAGTGCAATACTTCGAATTGAATTAGCGGTTTCGTGCGTGCTCGCGAATGCTCGCCTCGCATGA
>CAMDEL010000060.1 GCA_945896765.1 Singulisphaera sp. GP187 | reverse complement strand
TCTCAGTCGAACTCGCAGAAATCTTCGTCGTCATCCGACGACGATTCTAGTTCTAGTCCCACTTCTCAAGTCGCAAAGCCGCCGCCAACAAATACTGCGCAGACCAACACGTCGTCGCGCGCAACGGCGCAACCAACATCGGCTCGTCGCACAGTTTCTCAAGCAGCCGTGGACGAAGCTTGGCTTGACGATCATTGTGCAGCGGATGTTGCCGAGATTGCGCCCAGAAGCATCGGACTCGTTTCGATCACTGCACTTGGAATTATCATCACTGCGACCATTTCTGCGCTCCCAGAATTTCATGCACTCGATATGCGTGCTGCACTCACCCGCATCGCAGGATGGGTGATCGCAGTACCAGCAATCATTGCGATCGTGCAACTCATCACCACTCGATGCGAACCAATTCTCGCTCGTCGAATTCCAACTCTTGCCGCAATCATGCTCTTGATTGCGCCTCTTTCAAATCTTGCCTTCGGATCTGGGCCGTGGATCGGCACTTGGCTTCTTGCTGCAATCGCCGCATTGCCATGGATGATGTGTTACGCCGCATGGCCAGATGCAAGACAAGTGCAGGGATGTCGATCGAATGACCTGATCGTCAGCGCGTTCGCGAGTCGTGCATCCGCGGCATCGATGATCAGCGGGCTGCTTGCGATCATCGGCATTGCAGCGACACTTGTGCCGTGGACGCTCAGTTCACTTGCGAATAATTCTGGCGCAATCGCATCCACCGCAATTGCTTCTCCCGTTGGAGGAATCTTTGCGCTGATGATGGTCGCTTTGATTGTCGCACTTTTCACCCAATCACTTCGATCGCATGCTCCACTTGTTGCCTGGAGCGCACTGGCAGTTTGTGTGACATTCTTCTGTGCATCATGCGCATCGCTTGGAATCGACGGCGCGCTGACAACCATTGCCCCCGCTGCTTGGATCGCGCTCTTCGCAGCATGGTCTGCAATCGCAGCGAGTTCGCTTGCGTCGGCGCATTCGCCACGACATATTGCCGCGGCGATACAACGAATGACTGAAGATGATGCCCCATCGCTCGTCGCACACGAACGAATAAATGCTGCGTGTGTTATGGCGCTGACTGCGCTTCTGCCGATTCTTCCTGCGCTCACATCGTTCCATCTCGTTCGTGGACGATCGCGCCGTGCCGAAAGTCAACTTCGATCTCTGGCCAATTTCGAACTTTGGTTTGCGGTTTTACTTGCGATGAATCTCTTGGTCGCTTTCATTTTTCCCGCGCAAATTGGCGCTTCTATTTTTCTGGGACTGATCACAGCGCACGCAGCGATTTGTCTCGGTGCTGCGATCACTGTCGGCGCGGATCGCTTCGTCCGATTTCCTTCTCCCGCTGCTCTGCTCGCTCGACCAGGCGGCGGACTCGATCTTCCACTTCCACTCGTGACCGTTCAGCGCACCGCAGAAAATTCTCCGCACAGACCCATTGTGCATCCATGCGGCACAACAACTTGGGGAATCGTCACGCTTGCACTCGGCGCACTCGCAGTCGAAAGTGTCACGCGCAATCCAGCGCTTGCATTCGCGCTGGGACCAATTGTTGGACTTGCGATTTGGCTTCCATCTTTGATCGCATCGCGCTGCAGACACCAAGACACGCTTGTACTCAGCGGCCTCGCGACAGCGATGGTGGTGATCGTGATCGCCGCCGGATTCATGCTTGATACCGCTGTAAATCCAGATGAAATTCCAATGATGGTTGCAATCGCTGGAGCGGCCACTGGTGTCTGGGCCCTGTTGGTTGGCTGGGCATTCAAGGGAATGACTCAACTTGCGACACTCGCGCGAGCTTCTGCTGCGATGGAAGTTGATGAAATGGGCGAAACAATTGCGCCAATTGAACATCCACTTGCTGCAAGACGCCGCGAGAGTCTGATGCGACGCGTCGTGATCGGCGCATCTGGAGTGACCGCGGCATCGACATTGATCGCCGCAATTCCAAGTTCGACACCAATCATTCTTTCGCCCCTGTTTGTCTGCAGCGCACTCTCATTGTCGCTCGCCGCGACGGTTTGGCTGATTGCAAATCTGCGTGATCGAAGCAACCTTATTGCAAATGCTGGCCTCTTGACCACGATCATGGTGGCAAGTTCATTCTTCGCTGCATTACCACTTTTCTTCCGCGCTGCAGAACTTGGCGCGCTTGCTGCGTTGAGCGCGCTTCCATTCTGCGCAGTTGCCGCCATCTCTGCACTCTTGACCGCAGGAATTATCAATACACTTCGAGAACCAAAGTCATTGATGCACGAGCGCAAGACTGCAACGCGCAAGTCCACACCTGCACGACGAAAGACAGGAAGCAACCGAAAGCAACTCGCTTCATGAGCAACATTACAAATGAAATTATCGAACTCGGTCTCATTGCGGCAATCGAACAAGCTGAAAACAGTTGGCGTGAAGGCGGCATACCAATCGGATCAACGCTGCTGAACGAGGATGGAGTCATCGTTGCGCGCGGCCACAATCAGCGCGTGCAATCCGGCGATCCAACTGCGCATGCCGAAGTCGACTGCGTTCGCAAAGCTGGTCGACGGCGCGATTGGCATCGACTCACGCTGATCTCAACACTCTCGCCTTGCGCGATGTGTTCAGGCACAACGATCCTCTTCAAGATTCCCCGCGTGATCATCGGCGAGAACAAAACTTTTCTCGGTGCCGAAGATTGGATGATCAAGTGCGGCATCGTGTTGACCGTGCTCGACGATCCGCGTTGCATCGCATTGATGGAAAGAATGAAGCGCGAAAAGCCAGACTTGTGGGCCGAAGATATCGGCGAATAAACGCTCATCCACCCGAGAGTGTTCTTTGCAAGCCTTCTGCGAATTCAATCACAGGCTCGTATCCAATCAACGCCTTCGCTCGATCAATCGAAGCCATGCTGTCGCGCACATCGCCTTGACGGGTCGGTGCGAATGTCGCCAAAATCTTTGTTCCCAAAATTGCGTTCATTTGATCAAGCAAATCGAGCAGCGTAAACTTTGAACCACATCCGATGTTCATCATTTCGCCCTGCAACTTTTGCGTCGAAGATCCTGCAAGCAAATTGGCGTGGACTGCATTGTCGACATGAGTAAAATCTCGTGTTTGTCTGCCATCGCCAAAGATCGTCGGAGATAATCCCTGTCGCAAACTTGTTGCGAACTTTGGAATCACAGCGGCATACTGCGAATCTGGTCGCTGCCGCGGCCCGAAAATATTGAAGTATCGCAAGCTGACTGCTGAGAGACCATAACAAATGCTCCACGCGCGGCAGAGATGCTCCCCTTCCAACTTTGTCACCGCATATGGCGAAAGCGGATCAGGCGACATCGTTTCGATCTTTGGAAGCGTGGGAGTGTTTCCATAAGCCGAACTGGATGCAGAATAGACCACGCGACCAACACCACCATGTCGCGCAGCTTCCAGAACCGCCATCGTTCCAGTTGCGTTTGCTTCTTGAAACTTCATTGGAGTTTCGACAGACGCTGGCACGGATCCGAGCGCTGCAAGATGAAAAACAATTTTCGCGCCCTTGACTGCGCTTTGCATCGCTGACGAATCAAGAATGCTTGCCTCGATGAATGTGACGCGTTCAGAACTTCGCTCGATATTCTCGCGCCGCCCATTGGACAAATTATCGATGACCGTGACCTTTGCACCCAATTGATCAAGTGCAGCAACAATGTGCGAACCGATAAATCCCGCTCCACCAGTCACGCACACTGGACACTCTGCATACGCCGCGCGATGCTGAGAAAGCCAGTGGCCAGCAGTGATCACGATCAGTTTTTCCAGGATTGCTTGAAGGTCTTCAATGCAGCAACAAACTTTTCGTCAAGACCCTTGAAGGACTTCGCAGCGGCGAGTTCGTCGCGCAAAGCCTTCTGTGGTCCGCGGAAATAATCAAGCATATTGCTTTCGAACTGACTGACTTTTTCCTTCACAACATCGTCCATGAATCCCTTGGATCCGGCAAACATCGAAAGGCACTGGTCGATCGTGTCGAATGGACTGTATTGACCTTGCTTGAGAAGTTCGACCATGCGTGCGCCGCGCGCAAGTTGGCGCGTCGATGCTTGATCGAGTTGGGTTCCAAGCTGGGCGAATGCTTCCAGTTCTCGGTATGCAGCAAGATCGAGTCGCAGCGAACCGGCGACTTCTTTCATTGCCTTGATTTGCGCAGCTCCACCGACGCGGCTGACGGAAATTCCCACGTTGATCGCGGGTCGCACACCTGCCGAGAAAAGTTCTGGCTGCAAATAAATCTGACCGTCGGTGATGGAAATCACGTTGGTTGGGATGTATGCAGAAACGTCACCTTCTTGCGTTTCGATGATTGGCAAAGCAGTCAGCGATCCGCCGCCGTTTTCCTTGGAGAGTTTCGTTGATCGCTCAAGCAATCGCGAATGCAGATAGAAAACGTCGCCGGGATATGCCTCGCGACCTGGTGGACGACGAAGCAACAAAGAAAGTTCGCGGTACGCAACGGCCTGCTTCGACAAATCGTCATAGACGCAGAGCACATGCTTCGGTCCGGTGTACGAAGGGTCTTTGCCCTTCCACATAAAATATTCGCCCATCGCACATCCGGAGTACGGAGCGATGTATTGCATCGGAGCAGAAGATGCCGCGCCTGCATTGACGACAATGGTGTAATCCATCGCGCCATTTTTCTTCAGCACGTCAACAACACTCGCGACAGTCGAATCTTTCTGACCGACTGCAACATAGATGCACACGACTGCATCGGGAGTTCCCCAATACTGTCGTTGATTGATGATGCAATCCAAGCAGATGGCTGTCTTGCCAGTCTTGCGATCACCGATGACAAGTTCGCGTTGACCACGACCCACGGGAACCATCGCATCGATGGCCTTGATGCCGAACTGCATCGGTTCCTTCACGGGCTGACGCGCTGCGATTCCAGGAGCGACGATGTCGACCTTTCCAGTTTCAGTTGTTCCCAGCGGAGCTCCACCATCGAGCGGCTTGCCCAGCGGATCCACCACGCGTCCAAGAAGTTGCGGACCAACAGGAACTTCCAGAAGTCGTCCAGTCGAACGAACGGTATCGCCTTCGCGAACGCCAGTTGCATCGCCGAAAAGCGCAGCACCGACTGTGTCAGATTCCAAGTTCATCACTTGGCCCATGACCGTTCCACCTTGTGATTCGAATTCGACCAGTTCGCCGGACATGACCTTGCCAAGTCCATAGATTCTGGCGATTCCATCGCCGACTTCAACGACCTGTCCGACATCGCTGACTTCCAGCGTGCTGCCGAATTGTTCGATCTCTTGGCGAATGACTGATGCGATTTCGTCTGTCTTGATCTTCATAGTTGTTTCCTCTTAAGAACGAGCTTTAAAAAATAGTTCAGGAGATGAATCTCTTTGAGTCGCTGCGAACAGCCGCGCCTCCAGATTCAATAATGGTTTCTTGCAATCGACGCAGTTGAGTCGCAACCGATCCATCCACAAGTTGGTCTGCGATGCGCAACTTGATTCCACCGATCATGGACTTCTCTGCGTAATAATGAAAAATCGCTTCGCTGCCGATGGTTGCGCGCAACTTCTCGCGCATCAATGTTTCGGTTGCTTCGCCCATCGGTTGGCCATCAACCGTATAGACATCGACTTCGGTCTTGCCGAAAAGTTTTTGTAGAAGCGTGTCGTATGCCTTCCCCATCGAAAGCAGATGACCGAGGCGTCCCTTGTGATTCACAATTCGCACAAATCGATAGATCGCATCGCTGACTCGACCCTTCAGAACACGTTCAATCGTTGCAGTTCGCGCAGCACGAGCAACCGCTGGCGATCCAAGAAATTCTACGAATGCTTTATTTGCACCGATCACTTCGCAAAGTGCATCAAGTTCTTCGCCAATTTCTTGGGCGCGAGAATTACCGCCTTCTTTCACAGCCAATTCCAACAGTGCGTTGGCGTAGACGGTTGCGATTTTATCAGTGGCAATCATAAAAAACTCAGTTGCGCTTGCCTGAAATTGTGGACATTCCTGTCATCGACTCTTCGATCATTCGCTTCTGATCTGCGGGATTGATCTCACGCTTCAAAATGCGACCAGCTATGGAAACCGCCAGAGTTGCTGCGTGAGATTCGAGTTCTGCGATGGCTGCACGCCGCGCATTTTCGATTTCTTCGCCTGCGCGTCGAGCGCGTTCTGCCAAATCTGCTTCGCTCTTTGCCCGAATCTCGTCACCCATTCGAACCGCTTCGG
The DNA here is from genome assembly GCA_945896765.1 of Singulisphaera sp. GP187. Classification (GTDB taxonomy): domain Bacteria; phylum Planctomycetota; class Phycisphaerae; order Phycisphaerales; family SM1A02; genus F1-60-MAGs104. Next base: position 2,010 of record CAMDEL010000060.1, on the reverse strand, counting down.
ACTTTGCCTCGCGGATCATTTGAGCAGCTTGTTCAAGCGCTTCAGCAAGTTTCTGTTCGAACTCTTTCTGCTTGGCTGCAGCAACAGCGCGAGCTGCTTCTGCAGATTCGATCTCGTGCAAGATCTTTGCATTGCGATCATCGAGTCCCTTCAGGATTTTCGGCCAGACAAATATCCCAAGCGCAATCGCAACCACCGAAAACACCACGATTGTGGTGACGAACGGCAGCAAGTTGAATGCGAGCGGATCAGTAGAAGCGATCAACATCAGACAATCTCCTCAGAGGTTTCCAAAGGAATCCAAGCCAATGCATGCAATGGCATGCAAACAAAGAAACTCGGTTCGATCACTTGAAGTTGAGGAATCCGGCGACCACGGCGAAAAGTGCAACACCTTCGACGAGAGCAGCGGTCAAAATCATGTTGATGAAAATTCGTGTCGCCATCTCAGGCTGACGAGCGATGGACTCGACTGCGCTGCCACCGATGCGACCGATTCCAACACCTGCGCCGATTGCTGCGAGACCGCAGGCCAATCCAGCACCGATTGCTTTACCCCAATTCGCAGCAGAGATTTTGGCAATCTCAACAGCGGCTGGATCAACTGCATCCGCAGCTGATGCGATGTTGACGAATACTGTTCCGGCGATCAAGGCAAGAGTGAAATGAGCGAGCTTCATGGGTGTCGATTCTCCAGTGGGTTAAGTGCAGTTTTGATACGTGATTCAGGAATGAAACTTGCTGGCGAACATCGCCCGCAAGGGGTGGACAATATACAGAGTTCTCTTAGTGTGCGGCAGTCGTGACAGAAGCGGCGTGACCGTCATCGGTTCCGTGCTCAGAATGACCCTCTTCCTCCTCATGAGCCATCAGGCTGATAAAGACAGCGGTCAAGAACATGAAAATAAAGGCTTGCAGAACAGCCACGAAAACTTCGAGGAATGTGATCAAAATCGCGCCAATACCGCTGACGATGGTGATGCCGCCGACGGCAAATGTGCCCAAGCCAGCCTTGATGGCCATCGCACCGAACATCGTCAAGGTGATCAGCAGCGTGTGCCCAGCGACCATGTTGGCAAAGAGTCGAATCGCCAATGCTGCGGGCTTCACAAAGAGGCCGAAAAATTCAACAACGAAGATGATTGGAACGACGAGCCAGAGAAAGATTGAACCGTGAACCAGTTCATGTCCGCCGCACAAATGTTCCAGCCATCCTTTGACTCCAAGTTCTCGGAATCCCTGAAACTGAATGACGATGAACGAGACAAGAGCCAATCCACCTGTCACTGAGATGCTTGCAGTCGCAGCGCCTCCAAAGATTGCAGAGGTTTCATGTTCTGCAATGTCAAATTTCTTACCCATCAATCCATAGATCGCATCTTGGATATCAACGAATGGGATCAAACCCACTACATTCAAGGCTAAAATGAAGAAAAACATCGAAAGCAAGAATGAGAGATATCGCTTGGTCAATCGCTCGCCCATCACTGGAATAAGCATCTCATTTCGCAAATAGACGATCACAACTTCAACGAGTGCTGCGAATGAACCAATCGGAATGAAGCGGCGATTGCCCATCGCAACAGGACCCGTTGCGATTGATTTTGCGGCCTTGTGCATCAAAAGATAAAGCACAATTGCACAACCGATCAGCGTGATCATGCTGAGCATGACTGGTTGATCAAATAAGCTGAATCCAAGGACTCCCTTGTCGACAATGTGGGCGATTGGATCTGACTCGCTTGCTAGAAAAACTGACATTCGCCGCGCACCTCAAAGTCGGAAATTTTATTGCCGCGCGTCGCCGACTGCGGCGCGAGGCAAACTGAAGGCAATCATGCCCACTTCAGCAAGAACAACTGCGAAGTAGCACGCCCCCACCGCCACCACAAACTGGCTTTTATCACAGGGGGCTTGGGAGTATAACGCCAGGCATGCAAGAGGGGTCAGCAGCAGGCGAACGACCGTTCCCGCAAGCCAGACCGTGATGAGGTCGATCGCAAAACGTGG
>CAMDEL010000059.1 GCA_945896765.1 Singulisphaera sp. GP187 | reverse complement strand
TCGTGGTTTGGCGCGAGGACTTGGCATCGATTCACACACGGTCGCCAGCCCGACTTACGTCACGATGCAAACGTATTCAGGCGGTCGGTTGCCACTGATCCATATCGACGTCTGGAGAATGAAAGATTCAAACGAACTGGAAACCATCGGATGGGATGAATTATTGACAGATCGATCTGGAGTGATTGTTGTCGAATGGGCGCAGAAAATTGCAGGCGCCCTTCCACAAAAACGAATTCAAATTCAGATTTCGTTTTCAAATTCTAAAGATCATTCAACAATGTCTTCGTCGCAGGATTCACGCACTGCAACACTTGTCGATCACCGTGTCTTGCCGGCTTGACCTTCGGGACTGACGGCATAAATCTGGAACCGATGACCGACTGGCAACCATCCCAATTCCTTGCAAATCCGATTTCGAAGCGCGGTCAACTCGGCGCTTTGAAATTCAACCAAGCGACCAGTCTTCATGCACACCATATGGTCACGGGGTTCCTTGCCATAAATCAATTGGTAATGGGATTGCTTTGAATCGAATAGCGCCTGCACAATGATGCCGGCATTCTGCAAGAGATTGATCGTTCGATAGGTGGTTGCCTTGGAAACTCGTTGGCCGCGTTTGCGCAACTCGAGAAGAAGTTCTTCGGCCTCGAAGAGACCATCGCGGGCGATGATTGCATCCAGGACGTCCGCACGCTCGGTGGTGTACTTGAGCCCTTGAGATTTGAGGTATCGCCTGAAGACCGAGCAGAGCGGCGCCATCGATTGCGCCTTGGGCAAAGCAGAAATTGGATCAGTTGGAGTCATTGGATTTCGGCATTTGAGATTGCTTTGAAACGTCGAAAGTCCGATAATATATGTTCTGTAAAATCTCTAGGACATCTACAAAACAAGGCAAATCCATGCAATTCAATCGGTATCAAGCAGATGCTATTTCGCATTGGCGACCTGAGTCCATTTTTCAGCGCTCTGGTTGTCGCCAGCCTTCAGCGCGATATCAACAAGCTTGGCGGCAATATCTCTCGCCTCCTTTTCGTCGCCCATCTTGATGGACAACTCGTGACTCTTGGCAAGCCAGATCATCCCCCCAGAAAGATCCTCAAGCGCCGCAAGCGCACGGCCATGGGTCTTCATCGCGACGAGCCGCATCGAATTTGGCAACTGAATCGTTTCATCTTCTGCATAGATACGAACTAAATCATGCGCCTCCTTGGGATCGCCAAGATTCAATCGAGACCGTGCCAAAGTGATTGATGTCCCCGCAGTTTGCTGACTTCGCTCGCCAAAGATTTCTCTGTATCCAGTTGCAGCTTCGCGCCAGAGTTTCTCAGCGTCGACGGTCCGACCCATACCCATATAGAGAAAACCAAGATTGTTCAGCGAACCGAGCGTGCTTTCTGCTTTATCGCCAAGCGACTGACGCTTGCGAGCAAGATTTTCCAGATAGATGGGCTCTGCTTCAGCAAACTTTTCTTGCATCTCCAACACCATTGCCAAATTCCCTTGGACTGTCAGCGAGTATTTCGAATCAAGTCCGTAGCGTTTTTCAAATCGTGGCAAGATCAAACGATAAATCTCTTCTGCTTCGGCAAGTCGCTTTGAATCTCGAAGAATCGCAGCGAGATTGTTCTGGGCAATCAGTGTGAACGGATGATCCACCCCAAGGACTCTGGCCATGTCATTGACATTTGCTCGGAATGATTCTTCTGAGGCTGCGATATCGCCTTTCGCTTTCAAGACTAAGCATAAGTTGTTTCGTGAAAGCAACGTGTCCGGAGCATCAATACCGAATCGCTTCGTTCGCTGAGCGATAGTTTCATCCAATGTTGCTCGGGCTTCATCCAACTTTCCAATTCGACGCTGAACATCACCAAGATTATCCATTGAACGAAGCGTGCTCTCATCATCCATGCCCAAGACAGCCTTCTTCTTCGCAACAACTTGCACATACAAAACCTCGGCTTCCTTTGTTCGACCTTGTTCGTCGCGAAGCCACGCCAAATTGTGCAACGATGCAAGAGTTGCAGGATCATCTTCACCCAAAGAGTTTTGGCGACCCTCCAAAACTTTTTCAAAGATCGGTGCGGCTTCATCAACACGATCGCTCAAGAGAAGCACATTGCCCAGATCATTCTGGACATTGAGCACTCGCAGATCACTTGGCGCATAGAGACTCTCGATGATCTTGACTTCACTCTTGATGTGTTCAAGCGCCTTGGCATATTCACCAATCGATCGATATGCCAAACCTGCTGTGCCGTGCGCATCCGCAGCAAGAATGGGATCGTCGCTGTACTTGACATCAATTTCTCCCATGGACTGATCGAAGATCATCAACATCAATCGTGTATCCATTCCTTTGGCGATATCAGGAGTGACAGAATTGATCATCTGCGTGTTGAACCCATGCAATCGATCCGCTCGAGCGAGTTGACGCTTGGCCTCGGCAAGTCCATACGCCATTGCCACCGTGCCTGAGATCAACGCGATTGCGATCAATGCTGCCGCGGCCAGACCCAGTCTGTGACGCCGTGCAAACTTGCGCAGACGCACTCCTCGTGATGCGGGGCGAGCAAGAACGGGCTCGAACAGAAGCCAACGATTGAGGTCTTCGCTCAGCGCTTCGCATGTTGCGTATCGATTTTCTGGGTCTTTCTCCAAGCAGCGCAATACCACAGAATCCAATTGGCCTCGAATCGCCCGAAGAAGTTTCGCGGAATTCAACCCACGGGCTTCGGCACGCAATTCTCCTTCTGCGATTTCCACAATATCTGCTTTACGAAGTCGTTCACTTGGAACCTCCACCTCGCATTCACGGATAATGCGCTGCGCTTCCACAGTTCCAGCTGCTCGAAGTTGGCGAGAATCAAATGGTGTAAGTCCCGTCAGCATTTGATACAGAACAACTCCGAGTGAATAAATATCAGCACGAGTATCTAACTGCCGAGTGCCAGAGAGTTGCTCAGGCGCCATATATTCCAGCGTCCCCACGGGGCCAGCCCCATTACCTTGCATGGTCACAATCGCATCTGGGTCATCTGCAAGCCGAGCAACTCCAAAGTCGATGACTTTCACAATTGGCGCACCATCAACTTCACGCACCAGAATATTTGCAGACTTCAAATCAAGATGAATGATTCCTTTTGTATGCGCATGCTGGACTGCCATCGCAACTTGCCGCATCAATCCCAATCTGGATTCGACCGACAATCGATTGCGATCACACCAATCGAGAATTGGCTCCCCTTCAACCAATTCCATGATGAAATACAAACTGCCATCCTGCGACTCACCTGCATCGAAGACTTGCGCAATTCCAGGATGATCCATGCGCGCAAGCAATCGACGTTCAGATTCGAAGCGCTGACGCAACCTCGGACCTGCGATCACCGTGCGCATGACCTTCACCGCAACTTGTCGCAGAAGCGGCCCTTGTTGCTCGCAAAGCCAGACTGCACCGAACCCCCCCGCTCCCAGCAAACGAATCACCTTCAGCCCAGGAAGCGACGGCGGCTGAGGGGCATTTGGACTTGGCTCATCGGCCTTCCAAAGATTCTGGCTGAAATCGGAAGTCATTATCGCGTTGAGTCCGTCTGCATTGCCATCGTTGCGTTTGCTCCAAGCCCAAGCCCGAATGTGGAATGCACTGCTTCGAGTCCGCGCTGACCGTTCGCAGCGTCGATGATGCAACTGATCTTGATTTCACTCGTGGTGATGTTGTGAATTGCAACTCCGGCTTCGCCAAGCGCGCGAAACATTCGGCTTGCAACTCCAGCGTGACTCTTCATCCCAACACCAACGACAGAAACTTTCGCAAGACCAACCTCGACCGACATTTCTCCCTCGGCTAATTCCTGCAAAGTTTTCGCCACGATCTGCTTGGAATCTGCAAGGTCGGCATGCTCCACAGTGAATGCGATCATCGTTGCAGAACCTTGTTCGGTCTGCATAATGTCATCCACCACAATGTTCGCATGTGCAAGTGCTGTAAAGAGTCTTCCTTGAAGGCCAACAACATTCTTGATCTGCCGAATGCTGACACGCCCAAGTTCATCCTTGAGCGCGCAACCCACAACTGCAAGTTCTTCCATATTTGGATTCTCCCGAGAGATCATTGTTCCATGATCTGGTTTTTGACTATGCCTGACATGAATCGGAACACCATATTTTTCACCGAAAAGAACAGCTCTTGCATGCAAGACGCCTGCGCCAAGCGTGGCGAGTTCGAGCATTTCTTCATAGGAAATCCGCGGCAATTTTACCGCGCAGCGGACAAGCCTTGGGTCCGCCGTATAGACACCATCGACATCGGTAAAGATCTCGCAGTATCCACCTGATTCAGAGATGCGCAGTGCAGCTGCAATTGCAACGGCAGTCGTATCGCTTCCGCCACGACCGAGCGTTGTGATCTCGCCTTCATCGCTCGTCCCTTGAAATCCAGCGACAACTGGAATCTCACCGCGGGAGATCAATCGTTCCAATCGACCGCAATCGATTCGCGTGATTCGAGCGCGTCCATGAACGCCATCCGTTCGAATGCCTGCTTGTCCGCCCGTGAGACTGCTTGCAGGACAACCAAGTTCGCGCAGTGCCATCGCCAACAATGCGACGCTCGCTTGTTCGCCAGTTGCCATCAACATGTCAAGTTCTCTTCGGTCTGGAGATGCTGAGACTTGGTCCGCGAGTGCGATCAAATCATCGGTGGTGCTTCCCATTGCACTTGCGACGACGACAACATCGAATCCAAGGTTTCGCGCATCCGCAACTCGCTCAGCAGCTCGCCGAATGCGTGCTGCATCCGAAACACTGGTACCACCGAATTTCTGAACAATCGTCGGCATTGGACGAATCTTACGGTCAGATTCGCTTAGTCGTCCGCCCCGACTCCAGCAGCTTCCCGATCTTTCTGCTGACGAACCAATTTCTTGCGGTCGTTTTCCTTCAGGATTTTCTTGCGAATTCGCACCGAAGTTGGAGTGACTTCCACATATTCGTCAACTTCAAGATATTCCAAAGCGCTTTCCAAACTCAGTGGACGAGGCGACTTCAGAACGACCGTCGCTTCCTTGTTGGATTCGCGAACGTTGGACATCGGCTTTGCCTTGACAACATTGACATGCAAATCTTTATCGCGGTTGTGCTCGCCAACGACCATACCCTCGTACACAACATCTCCGTGGCTGACGAACATCACGCCACGCTCGGACAAATTCAAAAGCGAGAATGTTGTTGCTGTACCAGCTTCAACAGCAACCAATACGCCATTCTGGCGCTTGCGAGGAGCGAATCGAATCGGTCGATAGTCGCAGAACGAATGGTGCATCACAGCTTCGCCGCCAGTTGCATTGAGAACTCGAGTGCGCAAACCGATCAAACCGCGCGCTGGAATATCTGCTTCGACATGTGCTCGGGTTCCGCGCATATCCAACTTGGTGATTTCAGCTCCTCGCTGACCAAGCAATTCCAGCGCACCACCCATCACATGCTGAGCAACATCGAGCGCAAGTTTTTCATACGGCTCGTTCATCACGCCATCAATCTCGCGTTCGATGACTTCTGGCTTGCCGACCGTCAATTCGAACCCTTCGCGGCGCATTGTTTCCAGAAGCACACCAAGATGCAACAGGCCTCGTCCAGAAACGTGGAATTCTTCAGCACCATCACCTGGAGAAACGCGCAGCGCAACATTGGCACGCAGTTCTTTTTCGAGTCGCTCTGCAATTTGGCGACTGGTCACGAATTTCCCTTCACGCCCAACGAGTGGACCGTCATTAATGCGGAAAATCATGTGAAGTGTGGGATCATCGACCTTCACTCGCGGCATTGGAAGCGGGCTATCCGGCAAACACACCGTGTCGCCGATCTCGATATCTGTAATGCCTTCGATTGCACACAAGTCTCCAGCTTCGATTGACTCTGCTGCGATGCGTGCAAGTCCTTCGAATCGTTTCACTCCTTGGATGCGAGCCTTTCGAAATGATCCGTCGGCCTTGCAGACCACAACCGCCATGTTTGCTTTCAGCACGCCGTCGAAAACTCGACCGATGCCAAGTCGTCCGACATAATCGTTGGAATCGAGATTCACGACAAGATATTTCAAGGGTGAATTCATATCGCCAGCAGGCGAAGGCACGCGTTCTGCAATTGTCGCAAAGAGATCATCGACACCATTCAAACGATCATCGCGATCTCGACTTGCCCAACCATCACGACCTGATGCCCAAACAACTGGGAAGTCCAACGCAATTTCATCCGCACCAAGATCAATCAAGAGATCAAAAACTTCATCGACCACTTCGGTTGGTCGCGCATCTGGACGATCGCACTTGTTGACGACGAGGATGGGCTTCAAACCAACTTCGAGTGCCTTCGAAAGTACGAAGCGCGTTTGCGGCATCGGACCTTCCATTGCATCAACCAACAACAGACAACCATCAGCCATACGAAGCACGCGTTCGACCTCGCCACCGAAATCAGCATGGCCTGGTGTGTCGATGATGTTCACGCGCATCGTAAGACCCGCATGAGGACCCTTCTTCACAACATAATTCACCGCGCAATTTTTCGACAGGATGGTGATCCCTCGCTCACGCTCGAGCGGATTGGAATCCATAACGCATTCAGCTCCTGTCTCCACTTCGAGAGCAGCGCTTGACGATCGCAACATGGCGTCCACCAACGTTGTCTTTCCGTGGTCAACGTGGGCGATGATTGCAACATTTCTGATATTTTTTTGTTCGTATGCCATAGGAAAACAGGTAGAGTCCTCCGAGCCTACTCGCAATGCCAGATTCCGCACCATCAAATATTTGGAAATCTCCTTCTTGGGTCCGAATCGGGCTTGCAATGGCAATTGCGCTTGTTTCTGACGGTTTGAGTTTCTTCTTATCTCCAACAGTCATCGCAACACCTCTCGTCATCGGCATCGACCTTGTGACCGGCGTTCTGATTTGGTTGGCACTCGGACGACCGATGCTTCTTTTCGCGGTCTTCCTCGCTGAGGCGATACCAGGCGTGGGAATGGTTCCGCTTTGGACAATGGTCGTGGCGCTCCTCGCGACGACGGGTCGACTTCCGGGCAGAATGGGAGCGATGACTTCCGTTGGCAAGGATCTGCCCAATGATCTAGCAAACACGCCCCCTGCTCCGCCGAATCAGCAGTTGCCGAATCAGCAATTTCCGAATCAGCAGTTATAGAGCGGTCGCAACTTTCCTTCGAGATAGTTCAGGTAATGCTCCGACGAGAGCGGCGATCCAGTCACTCGCTTGCAAAGTTCTTCAGGCAAAAATCTACGACCGTGCGAATGAACTTCTCGATTGAGCCATTCACGTAGTGGAACGAAATCACCTTTGGCAAATCCATCTTCAAGTCCAGGCATCGCTTTCTTTGCAGCATCGAAGAATTGCGCCGAATACAAAGTTCCAAGAGTGTATGTCGGGAAATATCCAAACGCGCCCATACTCCAATGCACATCTTGCAAACACCCTCTTCGATCATCCGGCACGGTGAGACCAAGATATTCCTTGTATCTGCGATTCCATTCGCCTGGCAAATCCTTCGGCGCAAGTGAACCCGCAATGAGCAACCGTTCGATTTCAAATCGGACCATCACGTGCATGTTGTAAGTCGCTTCGTCTGCATCGACTCGAATGAATCCAGGTTCGACGATATTGGCAGCACCATACAACTCATCCAGCGAAAATCCATCGCTACTTTTCCCAAAGAAGTTTTCAAGCTTTGGCGTACACCACTTCCAAAATGGAAGTCCGCGCCCAACTTGATTTTCCCAAAGACGACTTTGACTTTCGTGAATTCCAAGCGAAACCGCCGTACCTGCAGGCGTTCCAATTGCGCGTGAAGGCAATCCTTGTTCATACATTCCATGACCTGCTTCGTGCATCGACGATCCCAGCGCATCATTCAAACACGTTTCGCTATAACGAGTTGTCATGCGAACATCATTGCAATGACTGCCACCGCAAAATGGATGGGTGCTCGAATCCAAACGTCCTCTTTGGAAATCGAATCCAATTGACTCGACAACCATTCGCACAAACTTTGCCTGCGCTTCGATTGGCAATGCAAGTTCGTTGAATCGATTCGATGGACGACGCGATCCTCCCATCAAATCTCCAAGCAACTTGACCAAACGAGCTCGAAGTGGCGTGAATACCTTTGTCACAGATGCTGCCGTACAACCAGGTTCGTACGTATCTGCGAGCGCATCCCATGGTTCTCCACCCGCTGGAATTCCTAAGCATGCTGCTTTTTCGCGGTTGAGCGCGACAAGCTTTTCAAGCCACGGCAAAAACATTTTGAAATCGCTGGCCTTTCGTGCTGTCGCCCACTCATGCTGAGCCTTGCTGGAAACTTCTGCAAATT
>CAMDEL010000058.1 GCA_945896765.1 Singulisphaera sp. GP187 | reverse complement strand
GCGGATCTTGTTGCGCGACTGAATGCCAAGGGAACGAATGCTCGGGCAATTGATGACTTCGCAGAGATCGGCGAATTCTTGCATCGTCAGGCGCAAGATGGCGACTTGATCATCGTGATGGGAGCAGGTCCTGTTTGGAAAATCGGCCACGACTTTGTGAAGGCTCTGACTCAGCAAACAAATCGATCGGCTTCGATGCCGCCGCGTGCAGCAGCAAGTCCCAACGAGTGAGCGACGCATGAGCACACTGATTACTGTCAAAGAGACACTCTGGAGCGATCTTGATGTTGAAGCAACTCTCGATGCTCCGATTGGTCCTTTGACTTGGTACGAAACTGGCGGCCGCGCTGAAGCGCTCATTTCTCCTAAGAGCCTCAAGGCGCTTCAATTGCTCTGTCAGCGCTGTGACGAAAGTGGAATTCCGGTGCGCGTGCTGGGTTCGGGCGCAAATCTTCTTGTCGCAGATGAAGGCGTTGATGGCGTCATCATCCGCTTCAATCAACCTGCTTTTCAAGAAATACTCTGGAACGATCTTGATAATGGAAATCCCACGCGAATCGGCGCAGGTGTCGATCTGATGGGAATCGTTCAAGAATCCGCACGCCGCGGACTTTCTGGACTTTCGCAACTTGCTGGAATTCCTGCCACAATTGGCGGCGCAGTTCGCATGAACGCAGGCGGTTCGTATGGCGACACCGCACAGAGCATTCACTCGATTGAACTGATGACGATGAGCGGAAAACTTTGCACGCTGACAGCTGCTGATCTGGACTTTGGATATCGACACTGTGCGTTGCCTGCTGGCATTGTCATTGCCGCGCACTGCAACCTTCGCGCAACAGATCCTGTTGCACTTCGTGCGCATGTCAAAGAAGTCTTTGAATACAAAAAGCGCACGCAACCAATGGGTGATCGATCGGCAGGCTGTATGTTCAAGAATCCAATCGATCCATCCACAGGAAAACGCGAAAGCGCAGGAAAGTTGATCGATTTGGCAGGAATGAAGGGCAAATCCAGCGGCGGCGCATTTGTCAGCGAAAAGCACGGAAATTTCATCGGCATTCGCGATGGCGGATCCGCCAACGATGTTCTCGCACTGGCATTTGATGTACAACAGCAGGTCTTCGATCATTCGGGCATTCAGCTTGAACGCGAGGTTGTCGTTTGGTCCCAAGGAGGTGCTTTTAAATGAGTGATATCAATGTGCTTGTTCTGATGGGTGGTCCGGATGCGGAACGCGAAATCAGTTTGAAATCTGGTGCGATGATTGCGGCGGCGCTGCGCGAAGCAGGTGGCTTCATCGTGCACGAACAAATCATCGATAAGCCAACAAGCACGGAACTTCGTGCGCTTCCTGGCGATGTGATTTTTCCTGTTCTTCATGGACCATTTGGTGAGGGCGGACCGCTACAAGAAATTATGGAAGCAGATGGCCGACCCTATGTTGGAAGTCGTCCCCGTGCTTCGCGTATTGCAATGGACAAGATCAGTTCCAAACTCTTTGCGCGCACAGCTGGTATTCGAACTCCCCCTGCTCGCATCTTGATTGCAGGCGAACCTTGTGACTTGGAAATGCCGGTGATCGTCAAGCCTGTTGATGATGGATCGAGCGTTGGTGTTCGACGATGCTTCGATGCCGCGCAATTTGCTGCGGCTCGCGCGGAACTTGAAGTCAAACACCCGAGATTGATGGCGGAGAAACTCATTGTGGGTCGCGAGATCACTGTGGGAATTCTCGAAAGAGATCTCTTGCCGATGATTGAAGTTGTGACGAGTCAAGAGTTTTATGACTTCAGCGCGAAATACGAACGAGCTGACACGCAATACATCTTGGATCCCGTGCTTCCACCTGAAGTTCAAGCGGAAATTGCATACGCATCTCGTGCGATTTATGAACGAATTGGTTGTCGAGATATCGCACGCGTCGATTTCATGGTCGACGAGGCGGGCGCTTGGTTCTTGGAAATCAATTCGATGCCTGGAATGACCGATCATTCGCTGGTTCCAAAGGCAGCTGCGCATGCAGGGATCGCTTTTCCCAAGATGTGTGCGCGCTTGGTGGAGAAATCACTTGCAAGAATGAAGGGCAATCATCGAATGGCTAGAAATGTCGTAACTGCGGGTCCATCTGTTGTAGTGGATTCAACAACTGCAACGATGACGCAAGAACATTCTGGCGCGCAGGATCAGACGAATGACTGAAGGCACTAAGAATTCAGCAATGTGGATTGGCGCTGGTGCAACACTCGCAATCTTGGCAACAGTGACCTTTGGTTGGTCCGTACCGAGCCTGCGAAAAAAAGCACAAGCCTCTGTAGGAGAGCGAATCGAAGTTGCTTTTCTTGATGCGCCATCTTGGATGACCCCGACTGATCTCGCACCGATTCAGGATCTTGTCGCGCGTGAAGCAGGAACATCCGCGTACAGCAGAGAAGGACTTGAACGCGCGCAGGTTGCGCTGCTCGCTTGCGGTTGGTTTGATGAAGTTCGACAAGTCCGCCGAATTGGATCTTCATCGCTCGAAGTTGACGCAACTTTTGTTGATCCAATCGCACTCGTCGTCGATGCCAATGGTGAACATTTGTTGGATAGTCGCGCTCGCCTTCTTCCTCGAACATATGCAACTGGAACCGCACCAAATCTGACGAGAATTCTTGGAGCGTCGCTTCCCTGCCCACAAAAACCTGGGCAACTTTGGGGTGGCGCAGATCTTCTTGCAGGTGTTGAGATGGCGAAGTTGATCGCAACTCAGCGATGGCGCGCGCAAGTTTCCGCTGTAGATGTCAGCGATTTTCGCACCAATCAGACTCTTTCATTGCTGACTACCAAGCAGTGCAAATTGATTTGGGGTCGTGCGCCAGGACGCGAGGCATCGGCAGAAGTCCCCGCAGCGCAGAAGTTGCGATACCTCGATCTGCTGACGAATCAGTATGGACGTATCGATGGTGCAGGACCACAATCCGTCGATCTTTCGGTGGATTATGTCGGAAGCCATTGAACCGCCGCGCGGATTGGTGATCGCCGCTGGTGGCTGGATCATTTTCTCCGCGATCACATCATTTGGTTTTCAATTGCCGCTTCATCCGTCCCCTTCAAGCCTGACGCCTTCCATTCGAATGCTCTTGCTGACTTGCGCCGTGGGCATGATGATTGCTTGGCCACTTGTGCGGCTCAGCCAAACATCGCGCGACCGAATGATCATCCGGACAATTATTGATGCACTGACGCTTGCATTTCTGTGGCAATTGATCATCTGGCCACTTCGCCTTGGGACACCGTGGCCCATCGAACGAACACTGCTACTCGATCTCTTGGGAATCACTTCTCTCACAGGGAGCGTGGGGATAATCGCTGCTGCATCGGCTTTTCAAAATTCTCTTGCACGCGGATTTGCCATGATTTGCTGCATTCTGCTGACAGTTGGGCTTCAATTGCCACTGGCAGTCGCTGGGTTCACGCATGTCGGAATTTCAAGCCTCTTTCTTGCCAACATTTTTCAAGGAGGCATTCCAAATCTTCTCGCATCTATGAATTCGCCAGCGTCTATGCCAGAATTGATCGAATGGGAGAGTCTTGTCGCGTATGGAATTTTCAATGGCGCGTTGTGCTTCGTGGGATTGGCGATCGGGGCGGTTGCTGCAATTCAACCCTCAGCGCAAGCGAATCAAGTTGCGAGTGGACGAAGAGCGGGATAACCTAGGAAACACTCTCATGGAATTCGTCACAAAAATTGACAAAGAGAAACTTGAAAAGTTGCTGAGCGAATATCACGCTCTCGACAAGGAGTTGATTGTGCGAATTGCAGAAGCGCGCGGCCATGGCGATCTTCGAGAAAATTCTGATTATCACGCTGCTCGCGAAGACAAGTCCATGAACAATTTGCGCATTCGCGAATTGACTCTGCGCCTTGAATCTGTGCAAGTCATTCTTGAGGGAGAAATGCCCAGCGACATGGTTTTCTTGGGAGCGATCGTGCGTATTCGTGACGAACAATCTGGTGGGATCGAGACGTACAAGATCGTCAGTAGTAAAAGCGAAGGCGGCGAAACTGAACATCGCGAAGTCACGACAACCAGCCCAATCGGCGAAGCATTGATGAAGGTGCGTGTGGGCGAAACCGTTCGGGTGAATCTTCCTCGCGGCGAACGAAGGTTGACCGTGGTTGAAATTCTGACCTGAACTCGACGTGCTCATGCTGCACGCGATGCTTCTTCACCTGCCTCCAACAACACTGCAATTCTTGCTTCCAAAATATTTCTTTGATGGGACGGAGTGGGCACTGCTTGGTGTGACTGCCGAACTCATTTTTCGACTCTCGCTTGCGGCCATTGTCATCTTGCGCAAAGGCTCGCGCCCTTCGGTCGCCACCGCATGGGTGCTCATCGTGATCGCGTTTCCACTTCTGGGAATTTTTGCATACCTACTCGTTGGAGAATCGAGGCTTGGAACCCGAAGGCGCAAGTCGCACAAGATCATCTTGGATCTTTTTAACAAATCTCGATACCACAAACATGATGACCCTCGAGCAGTTGAGATTGCACTCGATCCAATCGATCAGCAAATTGTGCATATCGCCGAGCGGGCAAGTCATTCCCCAGCGACTTCTGGCAATCTGACAACGCTCTTTGGAGACTCGCAGAAATCGATTGATCAGTTGATCATGGATATCAATAAGGCAACAAAGAGCATTCATAGCACGACGTATATTTGGCTTGACGACCGTGTTGGCGAAGCGATCGGAAACGCACTGATTGCTGCGTGCGCGCGCGGAGTGATCTGCCGAATTCTGGTGGATGGGCAGGGATCTCGGGCATTTCTCAAGAGTGCGCTCTGCCGCAGTATGCGGGAGCGTGGCGTGCAAGTCGTTGCAGCTCTGCCGACTCATTTTCTGCGCGCGCTCTTTCACCGCATTGACGTGCGGAATCATCGGAAAATGATTGTGATTGATTGTGAAATTGGTTGGATGGGCAGCATGAATATTGCTGCACCGGAATTTGCGGTGCAACCTCGATTTGCGCCTTGGGTTGATTGCATGGTTCGAATTGAAGGTCCAGTGGTGCGCGAATTGCAACTGATCTTTGCGGAAGATTGGTATCTCGACACGAACGAGACAATTGAAAAACTCTTGGAATTTATGCCGACTTTCCATACCAAGGGCCTGCCAGTTCAGATTATGGCTTCGGGTCCGAACTATGACAATGATGCAGTGCGATCGCTGTTGATCGCCTCCATTCAAGTTGCGAGAAAAGAAATCGTTCTCACCACTCCATACTTTGTTCCTGACTCTGACATGTTCAGCTCGCTCTGTGTTGCGGCAGAGCGTGGAGTGATAGTCCATTTGGTGGTTCCGCGCCGTAATAACAGCCGTATTGTCGCACTTGCGAGCCGGGGACGATATTCAGCCATGCTCGCATCTGGAATTCAGATTCATGAATTCACTAATGGACTTTTGCATTCCAAGACAGTCACGGTTGATAGTCTTTTTTCGATCATCACATCAAGCAATCTTGATCGTCGAAGTTTCGAAATCAATTTCGAGGTCAGCGCCATCATGTATGCAGATTCATTTGCACGTGAGGTTCGTGCTCTCCAACAAACCTATATGGAGAACAGCGTTGATGTCACAACCGCTTCTTGGGGGCCGCAGTCCATTCGACAACGACTCGCTCAGAATGTTGCCGCGTTGGTTTCGCCGCTGATTTAATGCTTATTTGGCAAGCGGCGCGGGCCGAGACACGACCGTTCGCATCCCACGCGCAACCGTCGATGTCGATCTTTCGCCGTCTGGCCAAATGACGGTGACCACAACAGGACTTGCGGAGGTTGAATTCTTCGGCAGAGAACCGAGCAGAGGACCAATTCCAAAGTGCACTTGCGGCGCAATGTTGGATTGGAATGGTCCCCCGCCAATGATCCAGCGCGTTTGCTTTTGATCACCGATCGAAAGTTCTATTCGCGCACCGACGCCGTGACGATTGCCTTTGTGAGATGGATCATCGAGTGCGATGATCACCCAGTCATCCTTGCCAGCATGCTTATTTTTGAGCACTTGCACAGGCTCATTCAATCCGCTCACAATGACATCTTGATCGCCATCGCCATCAAGGTCTGCGAAGACAGCTGATCGATCACGCCGAGCATTGTTCAACCATCCTTGTGACGAATCTTTGATTGCAACAAATCGTTCGCCATCACGGCGCATCACCAGCGGCGCTTGCGCATAGTCACTGTTCATACTTGCTCGTGTCGCTTGGGGATAGACATGACCGTTGACGATAAAAATGTCTTCGTCACAATCGTTGTCGAGATCGACAAATGCAGCGGCCCAACCGCAGAGCGTTCGCGAGGGCATTCCGATGCCATACTGAGATGTCCGATCATCAAAAAAGCCGTCTTTTCTGCTGACATATAGCGTGTTTGTATCATCACTGAAATTCGTCGTCAGAATGTCTGGAAGCGCGTCCGCATTGACATCACCGATGGCCATTCCCATCGTGGCTTGTTCGGCACCTTCGATGTTGGTCGCCGTACCTGATCGAGTGCCAATATCTTCGAATCGAAGGTTGCCCAAGTTCTTGAAAAGAAAGTTGCTCTTCGAATCATTTCCCACATAGATGTCCGGCAGGCCATCCTGTGTCAGATCGAGTATGGCAACATTCAAACCATAACTTGCATTGACCGCTCGAATGCCAGAGGCTTCGCTGCGATCAATGAAAGTTCCATTGCCTAGATTTTCATACAGAAAATCTGGTTGCGCGCCCAATCCGCGAGGACCATTGATGACTTCGAATCCGCGAAAATGCGCGGGAGGAATTGGCTTTGCAGGATCGCACTCGACATAGTTGGTGACATACAAATCCAAATCGCCATCCCCATCAAGATCTGCGAATGCAGCAGAAGTCCCCCAAAGATTCTCCTTGCCCAATCCCGCCGCTTCAGTCACATCGACAAATCGTCCTGCACCAAGATTGCGCAGAAGATGATCATGTCCAATGCATGCAATATAAATATCATCGAGACCATCCGCGTCATAGTCACCCACTGCGCATCCAAAACTCCACGCGTGATGATCGATCCCACTTGAAGCCGTGACATCTCGAAAGCGCATGCCCCCAAGGTTTTCGTACAGTCGCGCACCAGGCCCATTTGATGGTTGACCGAGCAGCGATCCGTTGGGGAAAAACAAGTCAAAATCCCCGTCATTATCCATGTCAATGATCGCGATGCCTCCTCCTTTGACTTCTATAATTTGAGTGCTTGGCGTAGCGCCAGAGGTCGTCACAAAGTCGATGCCTGATACGGCTGTGACATCTTCCATCTGAATTGATGAACGCTTCGCGGCGTCATCGATGAGAGGCGCAGCGGCTGCCTGCGTAAGTGCAATCGAAAGAAAAACGATCAACATCACGGCGCAGATTCTCCGATGGGTTCTCGCCCTGTTCGTTTCATCGCCTCTTGTTGTTTCGCACGAGCTTGTTCCGCATCCGTTGGTCGATTGAGCGTGTCATATACTCGCGCTAATTTTCCCCATATTTCATAATGATCTGGCCAAAGCGTGGCGGCTTCTTCATAGAGCGCGAGAGCTTCAGAAGTTTTCTCTCTGCGAAGTTCGACATCGCCAAGTCGTGCAAGGACCTTTGCGCGATCTTTGTTTCGATCGGGAGAAGTGCCGATCAATTCCATTGCTCTCTCGAGTGCGACTTGCGCATCGGACATTCGATCTTCTTCGATGGCGATGACGGCGAGTCCGTAATAGGAATCATCAGCCGTCGGCATTGCGCCAACATGACTTTGAAAGTGTCGCTTGGCAGATTCAAGATCGCCAAGATAAAAACAAGTCCATCCAAGAAAATGATCGACCTGTTTGCGCCCCGAGAAATCCTGCTTGCGCGCCAGACTTTGTTCAAGCAGCGGCCGAGCCTTGGCGTACTGCTTTTGCTTCAAAAGAGCCACCCCCAGAAGAAATTCTGCGCGTGCACAATTCGGTTGCTCCTTTAATATCGCCCGAAGCACTATTTCTGCGTCGAGAAACTGGCCAGCAGCCAAAAGTTTGGCTCCAACCGAAAGATTCTGATGGAGGACCGCTGGTCCAAGCTCGATGCCCCCCGGCGCGGGCTCGACGACCGCCGAAATCTTCTCAGGCTCTGGATTTGCAGCAGAAATCGTGGTATTTGGCGGTGAAACAGAATTATCGGCACAGCCGAATGCGACCAAAAGAGTCGCCGCGACACCTGCTCGGCAGTAAAAATCTCTATTTATTTTAACCAAGTGCATCGTTTTCATACTATTCGGCGAATAAAAGTGGCGTGACCCAAATTTCGGGTTACATTATCGTGGTTAGATTTCATTTTTTCTTAGTTGATGTCCTGATGACACCATAAACTTGGTGTCTATAAACTTGGTGCCTATAATGTGCCTTCTTTTTTGGATTGATCGGAAATAGCCTCCACTCATTTGCGAAATCAGCAAACATGAAACAAGCAATATTCAATTCATTTGGCACGTCCATCA
>CAMDEL010000057.1 GCA_945896765.1 Singulisphaera sp. GP187 | reverse complement strand
ACTGCAGCAATTGGAAAAGTTATGAATGAGTGCACTCTGAAAGAATTCACTCGGCCAGAACCAGGCAAGATGAATGTGAACACTGTCTCTGGCAGAGTCTTGAAGGAAGTCTTCGACATGAATCCCAAGCTTGTCGATAGTCTTCTCTCTAGACGTGACGCCAAATTGACTGGGCTCACAAGTCTTGCCGCTGTTCTTGATATTCCTGGAATGACTCCACAGATACTTTCATCACTCGCAACAAAACTAGATGTCCAGAGCTTCGTTTTTACTATTACGAGTCGAGGACGATCCATCACAGTCGGCGGAGAATCGGAAATGATTGTGACAGTTGATCGTTCGACACTGCCCGCGCAGATACTGATGTATAGAGAACCGTAAATCCAATAAATTCCATGAAACTCATTAAGTCGAAAACCAAAAATGCGGGCAAAAAACAAGCGAGCCCCCAATCCGATCCGAGCCGGGTAGCGATTTTGTCTGTCAGGTATTCAGAGAAAACCTTCGTGGGTTGCGATGTTATTTTGGCACGTATCGCTGATGGGCGTACGGAGATGCTTGATTGTGAATCATTCGTCGGCCAAACTGCGATTGAAGATGTTCGTTCTTGGATTGAACAACATCTCGCAGCGCGAACCGTCGTGATGCTTGCTGGAAGTGATGTCATTTGTCGAACCCTGAAGTTGCCCCCCGCTTCCACTGACCAATTGGAGATGGCGCTGAGGCTTCAGGTTGAAAATATTCTTTTGGGCGGAGCGGCGAGATGGAGAACCAATTCGGCTCTGCTGCCGACCTCAGATCCAGACCATGATCGAATCGGCTTAGTCGTTGACTGGCCAGTCTCAAACGTTGGACCATTTCTTCCATCCTCTTTTAAAGATCAGCTCGAAGTTATCTATGCCCCTCCGATTGCGGCGCTCGTCGCATTCGTGACTGGCGCAATTCTTCAAGGCAACCGTGAATCACTTGCTGTCCATCTCGAACGTGAGACTGGCGCAATATCGATTGCGTATTCAGATGGAATTCATAGTGCGTTTCGAACACTGCGCGAAGATGGAACCGATGAAACCGAATGGCGAGCTTCGGTCATTCGCAGTACATCAGAAACTTTACTGCTTGCTGACATTCCAGAGCAATCAATTCAGCCTGCATTGGATGCTCTCAAAGCCGTGCTTCTTGAACAAACCGATGGACTTATCGCGCCCCTCGCCGGAAGTTTTCCATCATTTCGAACTTTGGCAGAATCGAGCCCGGCTGACGATCTTTGGTGGCAAAGGAATGGAATCCTCATTGGCACTGCGATCGCTCTAGGTGGGCCTCTTGCTCGCATCGCATCGCTCAAAGAAAAGGTTGCAGTCCAACACGAACAATTCTTCGCGCGAATGATTGCTTCAGCGCAAACCCCAAAGACCGCCATTCGGATTTGCATCGCTGCGCTACTTTTGATTGCAATTGCTCCTCCCGCCCTTTCGGGAAGTCGATTGATGTACTTGCAGTGGCTCTTGCCTGATGCGCCGGCATATGAACGAACACTCATCCGTTCAGATAAAGAGAATGCGATGTATCGAGATTATGAGAAAAATGCTTGGCCAATGGGGAAATTGCTCGGGGATCTTGCTTCATGCACACCTGAAGGAATCGAGCTTGAATCAATCGCTCTGACGCAAGGTTCGCCAATCACTGTGCAAGGAAATGCGAAACCACAGGGAGGCGGTACCGCAGCAGAAGCGATCCTTCTGATGGAGCGCCAACTCCGAGAATCACGGGTCTTCGATCGAATCGAAAAAAATTGGGATGCACCAAATGCGAATGGTGTTCTGAAGTTCACGATCAGTGCAACGGTGGCAAATCCTTTACTCGTGCCCAATTATCCCCAAACGCAAGACTTTGCGTTGAGAACACTTCGTGATCGACGCTATGGACCAGCCGTGACAGAATCCAGTTCTGCCGCGATTCCCAAGAGTGGCGATGCCACTTCTGCATCTACAAAATCTGCAAATTCGATCAACGACGAAGAGCCACCTCCAGATGTTGTTTCGGTTGCGAAGGATCAAAATTCGACACCAATTGCACCGTCCACGCCTGCTGATTCAGGGCGTAGTGCCGAAACGAGTGATGCGAAAACTTCGACTGCAAATCCCAGCGACTCACGATCATTGCAACGCAGAAGCGCAACCGCAGGAACTGCAGCTCCTGATGCCGCACGTCGTGGCCGTGGAGGAAATGCGGATGATTCCTCTGCGATACCACCGCCGCTCTCCACACAACAAATTTCTGCGATGACACAAGCAGAGGCTCGGGAAGCACTCGGGCGAGTGTCGAAAGCTCGTGGAACTTCTGGCCTTGATCCGGCAATTGAGGCGCGCCTCCGTGACGAGTTCTATCTTCTTCTTGAGCAGGCAAAAAAGAAATGAGCACGACAAACAAAAAACTGACCGCTCGTTTTTTGGCGCTGAAACCAATTTGGCGTATGGCAGTTGTCGCTCTGGGTGTTTGCCTGCTCTATTTTTTCCTCGATGATTACTGTTGGAACTATGCACGGACATGGGCGAAAGAGGGTGACCGCCTGCAAGCATTACTCGAACGCGGCGCGGTACGCCAAGAATCTCTGCCTGAGAATGTAAAGCAGTCGGCGATCGCATTTGGAACCGTTGAGATTCCTGATGATTTCGCGAAGACCTCCGAGAGCCTCGCGCTGGCCGTGAACGAAACCATGAAGAAGCATCACATCACCGTGTACGGATATGATGCGATTTCTGCAGGAAAACTTGCTCAAAGTTCGATGTCTGAGATTGCTGGCACGGGAGGTCGAATCGAACGCATACGCGGCGATGTCCAATTCGAAATTTCTGCTGACGGTGTGGGATCGGTTCTCTCTGATTTTGAAAACTGTTCGTCGATCGATTCTCTCAACTCAATCAAATTGCGCTGGATTGAAAATCAGAAGAAAGTTGATATCCGACTTTCAACTGAAGCATGGGCAATTGCCCCACGCAATTTGCGCCAGAAAGGCGGATCATGAGCGACATTGCAAACTCTGCCAGTCCCGCGAATGGGGTTGGACAACGATCTGCGAATAATCAGCGCAAGGAAAATGATTTTCATTTTGGAGTGACTCCCCGTTGGTCAATTCCTTTGATAGGAAGTCTCCTCGCAGTAGTGATATGCGGATGGGTCGTTGCGGCGGGACTGTTTCCAATTGCCGTCACGCTCATGACATCGCAGAACCAAAGCGAGACAAATTCAGCGATGAACAAAGCAATTGAAAAGCATGATTCATTGGCCAAAGTTTCGGCCGATCGTTTCACTGGGCGCAGTTTGTTCACCATGCCATCACCGCCACCAAGACCGGCCCCACCACCTGCTGCACCAGTTGCTGCGCCTCCACCACCTCCTCCAGCACCACCACCATCTGCTCCCTCGGATTACACCGGAACGAAGCCAACAGGCATGCTTGGTCAAATGATCTTCTTTGGAAGCGAATTGACAATTCGGGTTGGCGAAGAAAAAAATGGAATTAAAATCATCGCAGTCGAGCCACCAACCAATGTTCGAATTGAACATATGGGTGGGATTTATTCCGTAGCGGTCTGGGCGCCGACGGATATGTCGAAACTGAATACTGCTGGGAACTCAAGTTCTTCCGCGATAAAATTTCCAACCATCCGCGTACCGAATGCGAATGAGAAATCCGCAGCGAGCGAACAGGCTCAAGCAATAACTCAAGGAATAACTCAAGGAACAATTCCTGCAAGTCCGATCGCCCCAATCGCTCCACCTGTTCCTGCACAGTCCTCTGTCGATACGAATGATGAACCAAACCCAGACGCACCAGACGCACAAAGAGAAGCGCCGCGATCGGCTCGGCCGTCTTCTGGGAGATCTGCTGCAGGGGCGAATGGAAGCAACCAACCCCAACTGCCGCCTCCTGCGGCAACTGGCACGCCGGAAGGTTCGCCGCTGCTGCCAATCACCCCTGAACAGATTTCTGCGATGTCACAAGGCGATGTCGCAGCAGCACTTGCGCGTGTTGCGCGAGCGCGTCAATCCCAAGGGCTTGACCAAGCGACCCAAGATCGCCTGCGAAGCGAGTTTGGTCTTCTTCGAGAACGTCAATCTAGTTTTTATCGTTGATTTCAAGCAATCGAGTTTGATTTCAACCGTTTCAGTTCTGCCTCAACCCACTTTGGAGCATACGACTTGAGTTTACAGAATCGATCTAACACGAAAAAATTGCTCAACCTTGGGCTTTCGATTTCAATTTTTGCTTTTCCTGCCACTGCTGCGATTCAGTCGCCCTCCAGTCGAGGAGTTCAGCCGAATTCTCAGCCCAGAGTTCCCGCGCCAGTGCCAGTTCCTGTTGTGCCAGTGCCAGTTGTGCCAGTTGTGCCAGTCGTCGCTCCAGTCGTTGAACCAGTCGTGGCGCCTGTTGCGCCTGTCGTCGCGCCAGTTCCAGTTGTGCCAGTTCCAGTTGTGCCAGTTCCTGTTGTGCCAGTGCCAGTTGTGCCAGTTCCAGTTGCACCAGTTCCAGTTGCACCAGTTCCAGTAGCGCCAGTTCCAGTTGCACCAGTTCCAGCTGAACCAGTTCCAGTTGCACCAGTAGCGCAGGCCGCGCCACCAGCAGAAGTACCAATTGATGTTGATATCAACAACGCTCAACCTGCTGCGGATCTCACTCTGCTAAATACAGCAACACCACCGATCATCCGCCAGTTTCGCTCAGATCGAAGACAAGTTGACATGACTGAAACTGTCATGATCAATTTCAAAGAAACGAAAGTCGAAGACCTGTTCCCGTTCATCATGGAATGCACTGGGAAAGCTGTCATTCCCAGGATTGCTCAACTTCGTACGCAAGTCATCAGCATCCTCAACGACAAACCAATCAGCCGCCTCAAGGCCCTCGAGTTAATTTTCCAGGCATTTCGACTGAATGACATCGGCGTGGTCGAGACAGATGAACTGATCATGGTGGACATGCTGACAAATGTAGGGAAATTGCAACCTGCGGTGGTCCTTGGACCATCTGTCGACGTTTTGCGCCTTGAAGAAAATGGTCAAGTTGTCATTAAGATTTTTGGCATTGAAAATACGCGCGCTCAATCGATCTATGACCGTTTGAGTTCTTCGATGCCCGATTATGCGAAGTTGGATGTCGACAACAATTCAAATCAGATCATTCTTGAGGGCGACGTAGGGTTAGCCAAACGCTGTCAGGACATCATCAATGTTTTGGATGTCTCGCCGTTTTCCGACACTCGAACCGAGACATTTCGCCTTCGAAATGCTGATGCAACACTTGTCTCGGATGCGATCACAGCAATCTTTTCTGGTTCTGGAAGCACTGCATCCGCAGGACGAACACCTGCTCGACAAAATCAAAGACCAGGTCAGAATCCAAATCAACCCGCTGCGCCTGCTGCTGGTGGTGCTGATGGACCAACGCTTGTTGTCACAGTTCTTGCTGCAACAAACTCCATCACAGTCCGATCTGATCCAAACACACTGGCCAAGATTGGCGAGATGATTTCAATATCGTGGGATATTCCTCCAACAAAAAATGGGGCAATTTTTAAGTCATACGACCTGAAGTACACCGACCCACTGAAGGTGAAAGATCTATTGCAGTCACTGCTCGAATCGGGAGCCGCGAGTCGCTCACAAGGCGCACGAGGCGGAGCAACCCGACTTGCGGGTGGTGGTGGTGGTGGCGGCGGCGACTCAGGTGCGGATGTTGCCGTGGCGAATATCTTTCGAATCGAGGCGTATCCGGATTCAAATCGTCTGATCATTGTCACCAAGACTCCAGACAACTTTGTGTGGCTTGACGAATTGCTCGCGAAAATCGACACGCCTCTGACCGTTGGAATGCCGACAAATGTTCAGCTGAAATATGCGAGCGCGGTTTCACTTGCTGAAATTATTAACGCATTGCTCGCTGAGAGTGGATCTGGTGCAGGGATTACTGCGCCTGAGCAAGGTGTCTCCGATCCAAGTTCGGCTTTCGATGCTGGAGGAGCCACAGACTCATCGAATACCGCAGGTACTGGCGCAGGATCTGGAGGAACGACCGCCGGCACAACGATTGAATTTCCATGGCAGAATGCGCGAGGCGGCGCAAATGGTGCGGAGTCCACCGAAGTCAGCGCGGTCATCGGCAAGAGTCGTGTTGTTCCAAATGCAAACCAAAACTCGCTTCTGGTTCTTGCTACTCCTGAGATACAGACTGCAGTTCTGACGCTCATCGCTGAACTTGATCAGCCTGGAAGACAGGTCATGATTTCGAGCATCTTGGCTGAAGTCGAACTCGGTGATCTCTTTGCTATGGGAATTCAATTTGGACCAAGCGGAAGCATTAAACCTGCGAATCCCAACAATGCAGTTGTCATCGATAACGCAAAATTTGAAGGCAGTAAGGACAATATTTTTCCTGGAGATCTGAACACTTCAAACTTCACTTTCGGTGTTGATGCGACCGTCATTTTGCAAGCACTTCAACGAGATACTTCCGTTCGAATTCTGCAACAACCTCGAGTCTTTACCAGCGACAATCAGTTGGCGGAATTCTTTGCAGGCGATGACGTTCCATTCCTTACAGGATCCACAACTGGTGGAACTACCGGTGGCGGAACAACATCCAGTTTCGATCAGATTCCAGTCGGTATTGGCTTGAATGTGCGACCACGCATTACGAAAGAAAAGAATGTGGCCATGGAAATTAAAGTGCTGCTCTCGAATGTCAACACAACCTCGGCTCTCAATGTTGGGGGAAGCGGCAACCCCGTGATTTCTAGACGATCTACAAATACGATAATCACAGTCAAAAATGAACAGACTGTGTGCATCAGCGGAGTTCGCGTGGAATCTCAAGCCAAAGAATCGAACGGATTCCCAATTCTTGGCGATATTCCAATTCTCGATTTCTTTTTTAGCAACAAGAATTCAAATTCATCGAGTAAAGAACTGCTGATCTTTGTGACACCAACCGTTGTGGATACTCCAGAAGAGAATGACACAAACTTCAATGCCGATGAGCGAGAACGCCTCGAAGTTCTTTCGAAGCCTCTCAACTCCGAAACTGAAAAAATGGTTGAAAAGCATAAGTTGATTATGCCAGACAAGACTGGTGGAAAGCCGGTTGATCCTATTGCGCCGATCGAACCTTCAAACCCATAAGGCTGATGCGCAATCAACCGCATGAATTGCGGCGGGTTCGACGATCGCTGACGGTGACGCTGCTCGTTGCCCTCCTGTGTGTGTCGACTTCAATTGGCTGTGCGAGTGGCTCTCCCGCTGGGAAAATCACTGGCGACACTTCTGCTGCAGAGCAAAGTGTCACAAAACCTTTCAGTAATAGTGACACACGAATTCGGTTTCAATTTGCGCACATCAGGACCGTCGAGTACGACGGCTTTGCGCTGCCCATACTTTCGCCTGATGGTTGTTGGGCTGCAGTGCAAATTTCGAGTGCAGCAGATTGGCCAACATTGCTTGCATCTGTGGATGGTGGAGTGCCAGATGCGGGACGGATTGCGATTTCTCCATTGTGCGCTGATGCGAGCACACCCCTGCTCGCTGTTGCGGGCAGTGACTTGCTGATTGGGCGATCTTGCGATTCTCAGGGTTTTCTGGTGGAAAGCCCACGATTGGATGGCGCTCGCTGGATCGGAAAAGTCAGTTGGCAAGGAGGCGAACCCACATGGCTTATTGCCGATGAGGACGTCAACGCATTTGCGTCGCTTGGCCCAACAGGTGAAATTGCTTGGTGTCATCGACGACGCAATGTGGAAAAATTCTCGATTCTCGTGAAGCGCGGCGATGTGATCCAAGAAATTCCCCCACCGCAAGATGGATCGTGGCTCACTCCAAGTTTTTCCTCCGACGGGAAATTTCTATATGCCTTTCGATTACGCGATGGCGTGCTTGCGGCCTGCGCATTCCCAATCTCGCAGACCATCAGCATGACGCCGATTATTTCGATTGATCTCTCATGGCGAGCTGATGCTCGAATGGCGTATCAAACTGTGATTCCTCTGCGCACTGGTGGGGAATCTTCTGATCAAAGACTGTATTTTTTCCATCCTCGATTCAGTCGAATGGCAATTTGGAATCCCCTGAATAATCGGATTGCTTTGACGAGTCCGAGTTGCTCCGCGGCAATGGCGATTTCCTCGACACAGATTGTGACGACCAGCACCAAGCAACTCTCTGTCGAATCAGCACCGGTTGAAGGTGGTTCGAAAGATGCCGCTCAAAGCACCGCCATCATTGAGTCTCTCTGGATCCCGATCGGTCGAGGCACCAGATCTGTGATTCTTGTGGTTCAACCTGGACGTAGCACATTGAATATTGCTCGTATCGACTTAGATCCGCCAGAGAAATAGATTTTATCGCTAAAAAAAAGCGTATTGGGAAAAGATGAAAAGGACTTCGTGACGGACTGAATTAAATATCGTTCTCTTCGATATCGTCATCATCGTCGTCTTCAAGAGCCTCTTTTGCCTTTTTAGCTTTCTTCGCCTTCTTGGCTTTGAGAGCTTTCTTGGCCTTTGCTTTTTTGGCTTTTTCTTTATTCGCTAGTTCAGACTCCTTAGA
>CAMDEL010000056.1 GCA_945896765.1 Singulisphaera sp. GP187 | reverse complement strand
AGGACCAGAAACTTACGAAGGACGATTTGAGCTTTCCGCTCGGGTATGAGACTCAGCAAGCCAGTGAAACTTGAAATTTGAAACACGAAACTTGAAGACCGATACGAATCTGTACGAAATCTATACGAATCTACTTCGGATTCAGGTCTAGTCAAGTTTTAGTTTTCAATATATTTATTTCCGAAATCGCTATTCTTGCAAGTTATGACAACCTCGACCCCTCATAATGCAATGGAAATGCTTGCCAAACTTGGACTTGCTTTGCCTGTGGCTCCCAAGCCCGTCGCTTCCTATGTGCCATCGGTCCGCACAGGAAAATTGTTGATTATTAGTGGCCAATTGCCATTTCGAGAAGGGAAATTGGTCGCCACTGGGAAAGTTCCCTCGGTCGTTTCCATCGAAATGGCTCAAGAATGCGCACGGCAATGCGTCCTAAATGGGCTTGCTGTTGTGGCTGCCGAGTGCGGCGGAACGCTCACGCAGTTGTCGCGAATCGTCAGGCTCGGGGTTTTCGTGGCTTGCGACGATGGTTTTTCGGAACAGCCCAAGGTTGCCAATGGTGCAAGTGATTTATTGCAGCAGATCTTTGGTGAAGTTGGGCGTCATGCTCGCGCTGCGATCGGGACGAATGCGTTGCCGCTCAATGCGTGCGTTGAAGTCGAGATGATGGTTGAGCTTCTCTAGCAGCATCTTGATTTGAATTTATTAGTGTATTTTGAATACAGGCTGTTCTTATTTCTTCAAGAGCAGTAGAACAAAGAGCAGTCCTGAGAGGCAGCCGAGGCCGACGATCAGACCGATGGCGAGCCCAGATAATCCTTGCGAACTTTTTGTTTGGACCTCGGTTTGGGCTTCGCCCTCGACCTCGGTGGCGATCTTTGAGAGGTCGACGGATCGACTTGCATAACGCAGAGGTTCTCCAGCAAGTGCGTGGTCAAGATCTTCCATCAGTTCTTCTGCGGTTTGATATCGATCACGCGGAGACTTTTTCATCATCATCTCAACAATTTCTGCTGTCGACTGAGAAATGCCACTCACGACTTGGTCGGGCGGAGTCAACTCTTGTGAGAGATGGTTTTGCATGACCTGAGTCGGATTAACCCCTTGAAATGGAACCCGTCCAGTCAACATGTGATACAAAGTCGCGCCGAGCCCATAAATATCAGCAGGTGGTCCAATGTCAACTGCGCCGCGAATTTGCTCTGGGCTGATGTAATACGGCGTTCCAAACGCCTTGTTTTTCTCTGCTTCTGCAGACTTCTTATCGCTGATCGCTCGCGCAAGGCCCAAGTCAGCCAATTTCGCAACATTTGATTTGGTCATAACGATGTTCTTGGGTTTGATGTCACGGTGGATGAAACCACGAGCGTGCGCGTGTTTCAAAGCACTGGCAACTTGTCGTGTAATTGTGAGTGCTTCTCGCTCTTTCAGCCGCTTCGATTTTACAATTCGTTCATAGACGGTCTCGCCGTCGACATATTCCATAACGAAATAGTGCTGTTCCCCAACTTGCCCGACATCGAATGCGCCAACAATGTTCGGATCTGAAAGTTTCGCGGCGGCGCGTCCTTCTTTATAAAAGCGCTCGATGAAGTTCGCGTCGCCGGAATATCGGCGAGGAAGAATTTTAATCGCAACAAGTCGGTCGAGACTTGTTTGCTTTGCGAGATAGACCGAAGCCATCGCACCGGCACCGAGTTTGCGAATCATCTGATATCCAGGAATGCGCAGAACAGTTTTGTCGCTTTCAGCTTCAGTGCGCAATCGCGCAAGTTGTCGACGAGTCACGATCTGACCCTCGACAAGTATGTCGACGAAGGCCTTTACTTGACCTGCTGGAGTTTTCATGGCGGCAAATGCTGCGTCCACTTCCGCCTGCGTTGCAAGGCCTTTGTCAACGACAAGTCTTCCAATGACGGAATCTGAAGAGCTTCCACTGCGCGAGCCGCCACTTTCGCCACTCGCACTTGCTGCAGGGTCTGACGAAGAACTCACAGGCAGAGCAGAGTCACCCGGAAGTGGCGTTGGATTTGATTTTGGGTCTGCTTGGCTCACGATGACTTTGGTCCTTGCGAAAAATTCAACTGACAGTTTTCACTATACTTCTATTCGTTACTCTTATGCGGACGGTTCCCCGGCGCATCCTCATTGTGCGCCCAAGCGCGTTCGGCGATGTGTGCCGAACGGTTCCACTGCTTTGGTCGCTGCGAAAGACCTTTCCAAAGGCTGTTATCGACTGGGTTGTCGAAGACAGGTGGTCTGCTGCCATCAAAGAACATCCAGCGATTGATAGCGTGGTCAAATTTCCAAAGCGAGAATTCCGATCTTGTTGGCGCAATCCAAAGACGGCGATCAAGACGATTCAATGGTTTTGGCGCCTACGTCGCGGTCGCTATGACTTGGTGATTGATGCGCAAGGTCTTGCGCGGAGTGGACTGATGTCATTGGTCACCGGAGCAAAGGTGCGTGTTGCGAATCGTTCTGGTCGCGAATTTTCATGGATTGCTGCGAATCGACGCGTGAATCGAGTTGCTGACTCGCATGTCGTGGATGCGATGTTGCAATTGGTTGCGGAAGTTGGCGTCATTCCGATTGCAGATATGCGCCTCGTCACGCCAGCGACAGAACTCGTTTGGTGGCGGGATGAAGCTGCACGAAGAAATATTGTCGGTCCGTTCGTCGTCATCGCGGCAGGCAATGGATGGGAAGGGAAACGCTGGATTGCCCAACGCTGGGGTGAATTGCTGCGTGCGGTCGCGGATGATTTCGTAAAGCGTGGAATCCAAGATGTTGTTTGGATTGGCGCCCCCGGAGAAGAAGATCAAGTCGCAGAGCTTTGCAATGAGGCATCTTCGATTGCGCAGTTGAGATCGCATAATCTCGCTGGATTGACAACTGTTGGAGGAACGATGGCGGTGATTCAAAATGCGTCGCTTGTCATTGCGCTCGACTCTGCTCCAGCGCATCTTGCCGTTGGATTTGGTATTCCACTTGTTGCGCTGTATGGCGCATCTCAACCATCGATAGATGGTCCATATCAATCGCAAATGTGGTGCGCGCATGGAGGTCGAGGCGAAGAACTTGGAAGGCATGATCATCGAGATCCTCAAAAAGGACGGGAAATGATGGCGCGAATCACAACAGAAGAAGTTGTTGCGCTCGTTCGAAAACGAATCCATGGTGGAGGAGCATCGTGAAAGGATCGTTGGTCCTTGCCAGCACAAGCGCGCGTCGTCGTGCGATGTTGGCTGATGCTGGATTTGATGCAGTGTCGATCTCGCCACGCGTTGACGATGGTGGACTTGTTGTGCGAGCGGATCATGCGGCGGAAGATTGTTGCGCTCTTGCATGGTTCAAAGGAGCGCAAATCACCAGCGATCTTGCGCGCTTGAAATCACAAGCGCCTGAAGCGCGAATAATTCTCTCGGCCGATACCGTGTGTGTGCTCAACGGAAATGTCATGGGAAAACCCCGCGACATCGCTCACGCTCGAAGTATGCTCGAAGCTGCGCGCAATCAGAGTCAGCAAGTCGTGACGGGTGTTTGCATCATCGATATTGCAGAGAAGTCCCGCGCAATGTTGGCGGACTCCGCAGAAGTTCGCTTGGGAGCTTTTTCAGATCGTCAATTGGAAGATCATCTTCAGCGCGGCGGTTGGATTGGTCGCGCAGGGGGATTCAACCTTGAAGAACTTGTTGTGGCAGGATGGCCAGTCGAGTGGAGCGGTGATCAATCAACGGTGACTGGTCTTCCAATGAAAATGTTGACGCCCATTCTGACTCGCATGCTCGGTAGTACGGTGGTGCGATCGTGAGCAACGACGAACATATTTTTCCAGAATGGTTTTCGCCTGCAGCTCGTATTGCATCGAAGGTGTATGGCGCGGTGGTTCAAACCCGCAATGCGAGATTTGACCGAGGCGTTGGCATTCGATCTGTTGATCGCCCCGTGATCTCCGTGGGAAATATTGTCGCAGGTGGAACGGGCAAGAGTCCGATGGTTCGATGGATTGCCGAGTGGGCGCTCGGGCGCGATCTCTTGCCACTCATTGCGCTGCGTGGATATCGCAGTCATCAAGGGAAATCCGACGAAGCGATGGAGCATCAAACTGCTTTGCCGAATGCGAAGATCGCAGTTGGCGCAAATCGATTTGCGACAATTACCGCCGCCGTTGATCGCGAGCCATCCATTGGAGTTGTCATTTTGGATGATGGATTTCAACATCGCGCACTGGCGCGAAATCTCGATTTGGTATTGATCGACGCAACATGTTCACGACTTGATGGGGAATTACTTCCACTTGGATGGCTGCGCGAACCTGCGAAAAATCTTTCTCGCGCGAGTGGTGTGATCGTCACGCACGCGCAGCGAAGGGATCCTGCGCTTGATAAAAAAATTCAGTTGGTGCATGGTCGACCAGTGCTCGCATGGTGCGATCATTTCTGGGATGGATTAGATATTTGCGCCGGCGATGGATCGAAGATCGTGCAATCGAATGAATCACTGCTCGGTCAGCGTCTTTCGGTTTGGGCTGGCATCGCGCGCCCAGAAGCGTTCATCAAACAACTAAAAACTTTTGGCGCAGAGATTGTGCATGTCGCTTCGCTGGGGGATCACGCACATTATGGCGCGAATGCTGTTGCGCGATTGACGCAAGCGGCTCGTGCAGCGGGAGCGACGGCGATCGCAACGACTGGCAAGGATTTGGGGAAGATTGCTGGAGATATGAATAAAATGAGACTTCCATTGATCATTCCAAGGCTCCGATTGAAATTCTGCGAAGGTGAAAATGCCTTTGGGGATCTTCTCGAGAAGTCTCTGCCGAGGCTGTAGTCTGTTGTTCATGATTCCGATGGAAGATCGCGTACTTGTTGGACTTCGAGCCTGGAAGCCTTTTCGCCTTTTGGTGGTTGGGGATTTCATGCTTGATCAATCTCTTGCTGGAGACGCTGAGAGATTGAGCCCCGACGCTCCAGTTCCAGTTCTCGCTGTGCGAGATCCACTTGCAACAATTGATACCGCGGGTGGAGCTGGCAATGTTGCTGTCTTCGCTGCGGCAATGGGTGGCACGGTCGAATGCGTCGGTGTGGTTGGAGATGATCATGAAGGTCGGCTCCTTCGCAAGACAATCGAAAATGGAAAGTGCTCAACTGGCGGATTGATTATCGATTCGAGTCGGCCCACGACAACCAAGCGCAGTCTCATTGGACGGGCGCAGCATCGACATCCACAGAAAATGTTTCGTATTGATGTCGAATCGCGAGAGCCGCTTTCTGCTGCGATTCAAGCGAAAGTTTTCGATGCGATCTCTGCACGATTGGGGGCATGCGATGTCGTGTGCATCGAGGATTACACCAAGGGAGTTTGCACTCCCGAACTTTGCGCAAAGTTGATCGAACTCTGTCGCGCGAAGAAAATTCCAGTATTGGTTGATCCTGCTGCGATCAGCGACTATTCGCGCTATCGAGGAGCGACGGTGATCACGCCCAATCGCTCCGAGGCTGAGAAAGCCACAGGTCGGACGATCGATCCTGCGAATGTCGTCGCAGGATCAATGGAGATGGCGACTTCGTTGTTGAAAAATCTTTCGCTCGATGCAGTTGTTGTCACACTCGATCGATATGGAGCAGTTCTGGAAGTGAAAGGAAATCCTGCGGTCCACCTCCCAACGGTTGTTCGCCAGGTCTATGACGTCGCAGGTGCTGGAGACATGGTGCTTGCGACTCTCGCTGGCGCGATTGCAAATGGAATGCCTTGGCCAGAAGCAGTGACGCTTGCAAATATCGCTGCGGGTATGGAAGTCGAAGTCTTCGGAGTGCGTGCATTCACGATGGCGGAAATTCAAGCGCAGGTCATTCGCATCACGCAGGCATCGATGGGAAAGACTCGATCACGAGTAGACCTCTTAGTAGAAATCGCAGCGCATCGAGCCGCAGGTCGAAGCATCGTGCTGACCAACGGTTGCTTTGATGTTCTGCACGCGGGGCATGTTGGATATTTACGCGAGGCGAAATCTCTTGGAGACATTTTGGTGGTTGGCGTGAACTGCGATGAACAAGTTCGTTCGCTCAAAGGAAATGATCGCCCGATCTATTGTGAGAAAGATCGGGCGGAACTTCTGGGCGAATTGACCTCAGTCGACTACATCACCATCTTTGAAGAACCTTCAGCGGCGGAATTGTTGCGCGCAGTGATTCCAGATGTGTATGTCAAGGGAGGGGACTATGAGAGTAAAGAGATCACGGAATCGGCCGTTGTCAAGGAACTTGGCATAAAATTGTCTTTAGTCGCCCATCGTCCTGGCTTATCCACGACCTCCGTGGTGGAACGTGTGCGTGCTCAGTTTGTAAGTGGTGGAAATGTCAAGAGTTCTTGAAAACCCCTTGACTCGCTCGGCAAGAGTGAAGATACTAATTACTGTCGTGCAGGAAACTATTTCAATGAATTCAATTCGGTGCGACAGGCAAACAATATTTTCTTGTCGATTCATCTTGTAAATTTCTCGTAAAATTTCTTCCTTTGTTTTCTCTCAAATATGGGGTATTAAAAATGTCGACAATCACAAAAAAAGACTTCGTGGATCGAATCTCAGAGAAGACTGGCCAGAAGCGTGGCGAAGTCAAGGAAACTATCCAGTTGTTTCTTGATGAAATGATCGATGAATTGACCAATGGAAATCGCTTGGAGTTCCGCGACTTTGGAGTCTTTGAAGTCCGCGAGCGCGCAGCTCGAATTGCACAGAACCCAAAGACACTCGAGCAGGTACAAGTTCCAGCTCGCAAAGCTGTGCGATTCAAGATCGGCCGACTGATGCGTGAGCGAATTGTCGGCGAATCCCTTACGCAAGAACTCGCGTCGCGCTAATGGCAAAGTCCAACCGTCAGTCCCGCCATTCCGGCCAAGGTGATTCTGCGCCAAGAGTT
Organism: Singulisphaera sp. GP187; assembly: GCA_945896765.1. Taxonomy (GTDB): domain Bacteria; phylum Planctomycetota; class Phycisphaerae; order Phycisphaerales; family SM1A02; genus F1-60-MAGs104. Next base: position 1,689 of record CAMDEL010000056.1, on the reverse strand, counting down.
GATCCTCAGGAAACTGCGCGCCTTCTGAAGGCGATGCCTCCAAATGCGCCCGAAGCCGAAATGGCTTTGCTTGGAAGCATGTTGGTTGAACCTGGGGTCATCGGGGATGTCGTTGGGATCATTCGTGGTGGAGATGATTTCTTTCTTGATAAGCATCGGACTATCTATACGACGATGGTCGAGATTTATGATCGCACAGCATCAGTTGATGTTGTGAGATTGAATCAACAATTGACGGATCGCCAAGTGCTTGATGCGATTGGTGGCTTGGATTATCTCGTGCAACTTTCCGAGGCTGTGCCAAGCGCGCAGTTTGCATGCGAGTACGCAAAAACGGTTCGCGATAAAGCAACGCTGCGTCAGCTGATCGATGCGTCAAGTTTGACTGTCAATGATGCGCATCATTCGACCGAAGAAGCGCAGATGATTTTGGAGATGGCCGAGCAACGCATTTTTTCGATCGCACAGATGCGGGAATCCACGCCATTCGCGCACTTGCCCGATTTGTTGCGCGAGACGATGGAGAAACTGGAATCTCGCGACGGATCTGGATTGACTGGACTTGCTTGCGGATTTGAAGATATCGACGAAATGACTACAGGATTGCAGCGAGGCGAGATGTTGATCGTGGCGGCTCGACCTTCCATGGGAAAGACTGCGCTTGCTTTGAATCTGATGGAAGGCGTCGCGCTTGCGGGACAAGCTGTCGCCATGTTCAGTCTTGAAATGGGACGACAGCAACTCGTTCAACGACTTCTCTGTGCGAAAGCTGGCGTTGACGGACAGCGACTTCGCCGTGGTGTCTTGACTGGTGATGACAATCGCCGTTTGATGATGGCATGTGATGCGCTTCAATCGTCGAAAATTTTTATCGATGACACGCCGGGTTTGACGCTCTTGCAACTTCGTTCGAAGGCTCGAAGAATGAAAGAAAAGTTTGATATCAGTTGCGTGTTCATTGATTATTTGCAGCTGATGAGTTCTGGATCGAGAAGCGAAAGTCGGCAGGTAGAAGTCAGCGAAATCAGTCGTGGCATTAAGGCCATGGCTCGTGAACTTGATGTGCCAGTTGTTTGCCTTTCGCAGTTGAATCGTGCGGCAGAACAGCGCGAAGGTCATCGTCCTCGCATGAGCGATTTGCGCGAGTCAGGTTCGATCGAGCAGGACGCTGACGTGATCATGATGTTGCACCGTGAGGAGTATTACCACCAAGGCGATGCAGAGTGGTCGGAAGCGAATCTCGACAAAGTTGGAATGGCGGAATTGATTTTTGCCAAACAACGCAACGGACCGACCGGCGTGATCAAATTGATTTGGGATCAGAATTCGACATGTTTCCGCTCGTATTCGCCGATGTCTGCGCCGTCTGGTGTTGAGTATCGAAGTTTCGAGCCTCGGGGCGCACGCTTTGATGGCGGACCGGACGATCTCCCGACGTAAGTTTGATTCACTGGGGATTCATTCTTTGATTTTTCTCCTTCTCAACGGCGATCACCGTAGACTGCGCTTTCAATGACAGAGGGTCAGGACGACCGAATTGCGAAGTGGTTGGCAGATGCCGCGACAGGCGACCAGAATGCTTGGCGAGCAATTGTGTCGGAATTTTCTCCGCGCATTTTCGGGCTTCTGAGGGCGCAATGCAGAGATGCAGATCTCGCTGAAGAATTGACGCAATCCGTTTTCGTCACG
>CAMDEL010000055.1 GCA_945896765.1 Singulisphaera sp. GP187 | reverse complement strand
CCACCGATTCCCAGCAATCCAGCACCAAACTTGAACATAAATCCGCGGCGAGCATCTTGTGGTGCAACGGGAGGAAGACTTCCGCCAGCCCCACCGCCACCACCGCAATCACATCCAGCGCATCCTTCTTTCTTTGCTTCACCTTTGCTGTCGTCGCTCATTTTGAATCACTCACATTCTTATCTTTGGGTATTGAATTCACTTGTGCATTTGCCGAAGACATCGGTCTTGATTGCGCAATCCAACTCACAACATCTGCAACCTCTGTCGGCGTTAGTCCGTTTGGATGTTGAGGCATCGGTTGATTCCATGCAGGACTTCCAAGAGCAGCTCGGCCATACACGATGGCACTCCAAAGCCCTTGATTCGAAATCAGTTTGAGATACATCGGATCCGTCACGCTTCCTGCAGAACCTCCAGCGGCGTGACACGAAGCACATGCGGAAGAAAAGACTTGCGATCCCGCAGAAGCATTTCCCGCAACAACCGTCCCAGAAATTCCACCTTGACCGCCAGAGGAACCGGCCCCCCACAGAGTTCTCATTCCTTTGACAAATGCAGCAATTTGATCGGAGCTCATTGGTCCACCATTGGAATCCAAATAACTCGGCATCAAAACTCCCTGCCCCTGTGCAATGACTTGAATCACTTGCGCATCAGTGGCAACTTTCCAATATCCAGCATCAATCAGCGGAATTGCAGCACCTTCTGCGCCCTGAGAATGACAGCCTCTGCAGTTTGTATTAAAAGTCGATTGAGTCCACGCCGGCGATCCGATGACAACAGGAGTCGCCTCTTTGGGTTTTCCTGGCATTCGATCGCATCCAACGACCGCGAGAATCGCTAAGCACGAAAGGAATCTTGATATGTGCAACCTCATCACTTCTTACCTCCGCGCTCAATCCGAAGTCGCTGAGCAAGTGTCTTGCCGGTCATTGTCGAAACCATCTCTCCTCGACTGACCCACCAACCGCAAGCAATTCCAAATGCAAATTGGCTTGCAATAAACCAAGGCCACGAAATATATTTTTCGAGTGCGGGATTTACGACTCGAAGCGTCGCCCATACCAACCCAGTCACGATCACTGGGACCAGCACGCCCCCAGCAAAGATTGGACGTCGCGGCATCATTGGAAGTGCAGTGGTGTACAGCGAACCAACGGCGATAGACATCGCAAGATGAATGCCAATTGCAATTGCGAGCCAACCTGGATGGATGACCTCAAGCGTTGCAAGGTCTGCAGTTCCCACATCTGGAACAACTGCTCCAGTGAGAAGATTGATTGGCAACCAAACACTTCCGTGCTTGACGATTCCCCACATGCATGCCACGATCGCCATCGCAACTCCGCCGACAAGTCCTCCAACGACTCCCGAGCGATATGGATGTACTTCTGCTGGAAACAGAGGTCTTTCCACCTTTTCTCCTTCGCCAGCGATTGCATAATTTGGTCCCGACTTTGCCAAAAGTTCTGCCGGAATTTCCTCGAGACATTCATCAGGAAAAATGTCTTTGAACCAGACAACCATTCCAAAAATCACAACGAGTATTCCGACTGCCAAGACCCAGTAATCAGTGACCATGCTCGCGCCAAGAAATGCAGCGCCGAGTGCGGTGACGATTGGTCCAGAAGTCGGTTTAGGAATCGCACGGCTATATGGAGTTTCAATCCGACCGCCAATCGCATTTGCGCTTTGATGATTTGTTTCGTTCTTGTTCATGGGTGCGCTTGAATTCTTGGTCAACGTCCAATCACATAGACGGTTGTGAAAACAACAATCCACACGGCGTCTACGAAATGCCAATACCAACTGAGTATGTCGAAGGAGTGCGCGTGGCGATCGCGTACAAAGCCCAGCGCACCCAAGATCAAAACAATCCCAAGCATTGTCAGACCAACAACGACGTGAAGAAGATGCAGCCCGACAAGTGAATAAAAAGTTGTTCCAAACAGATTGGTCCCGATGTACAGACCATCTTTTTCCATCATCCCCTTCCACTCAGATGCAGTTCCGCCAACAAACCAAAGACCAAGGGCAATGGTCAAAGCAAGCCAACCGAGAAATGCGCTTCTTTTCTGGCGTTCAAGTGCTTTCACCGCAAAGACAACAGTGAAGGAACTTGAAATCAGCGCGATCGAATTGACGATGACCAACGGCATTTCGATCACGTCTTTCGGCTGAGGCCCAGTCGCACTCTTGCCGATGTAAAAAAGATACGCAACAACAAATGTCAGGAAGATGCAGCTCTCAGCTGCGATCAAACAGATCATGCCGACCTTACCGCGTGATGGTTGCCACTGTTTGGGCAAAGATGTTGTCGAAGATGCAACGCTCATTGGTTCTCCTCGCCTTCCATCTCGTGCCGCGAATCTGGATCATGCGGATTCGCAAGATCCCACAGTGGTCGTGCAGAACCAACAGTCGGAACTTGATCGAAGTTCCATTCCGGTGGTGGACTGGATGTTGCCCATTCGAGCGTCCAAGCATTCCATGGATTATTCCCAGCAACCTTGCCGTTGCGCAGCGAGCTGATGATGTTCCAGATGAAGAACGCGACTGCGACCCCTTGAAAGAGAACGCCGATCGATGAAAGCATGTTCCACAATTCAAGACCTCGATCTGGTTGATACATATAGATTCGTCGGGGCATTCCAAGAATTCCTGAAATATGCATCGGTAAGAATGTCAGGTTGAATCCCAGGAACAAGAGCCAGAAAAACCATTTCCCAAGTCTTTCTGAGAGCATTCGACCTGTCGCTTTGGGGAACCAATAAAAGACAGCGCCGAAAATTCCAAAGACGGTTCCTCCGAAGAGCACATAGTGAAAATGTGCGACGACGAAATAACTGTCTGACAACTGCCAGTCGAATGGCACCACAGCCAACATCACGCCGGTCAGTCCGCCGAAGGTGAACATCGCGATGAAGCCCGTTGCGAAAAGCATTGGTGTCGCAAAGGTGATTTGACCACCAACCATTGTTCCCATCCAAGTAAAAATCTTGATCCCAGTTGGAACGGCGATCAGGAATGTCGTGGCTGCGAAGAATGAATTCAGTTCAGGCGACATTCCTATCGAGAACATGTGATGCGCCCAGACACTGAGAGAAATAAAGCCAATCGCCACAGTTGCAGCAACCATCAATGCGTATCCAAAGATCACTTTGCGACTGAAGACGGGAATGATTTCATTGAGAAATCCAAACGCCGGCAAGACGAGAATGTAGACCTCTGGATGTCCAAAGAACCAGAAGAGATGCTGCCAAAGCACTGCCGATCCACCATTCTGGGTGTCAAAGAAATGAGCGCCCAAATAGCGGTCCAAGAGCAACATCGCTTGCGCGCCAGTCAGAACGGGAATCGCAATAATCACCAGAATTCCCGTGACCAACATCATCCAGCAAAGCAGAGGCATTCGCATCAAAGTCATTCCTGGACAGCGCATGACCAAGATCGTCGCGACAAGATTGATCGCTGTGGTGATGCTCCCCAGGCCGCTGATCAAGATTCCAAGAATCCAATAGTCCGTCGAATTTCCAGGCGAAAAAGTTTTCGAAGTCAGCGGCGCATATGCGAACCAACCGACATCTGGCGCTGCTGAAGTTCCATAGAGACCCTGTGCTCCCACATAGGAGTAATACAGAAGGCATGCGCCGAAAACGAAAAGCCACAATCCGAAAGCATTGAGCCGAGGAAACGCCATGTCTCGTGCACCAACCATCAGCGGGATCAAATAATTTCCCATGCCAAGCAAGATTGGCATGCCAACGAGGAAGACCATCGTCGTTCCATGCATTGTGAAGAGTTGATTGAATGTGGCTGGATCGATGATCTTGCCAGCTGCCTGCGCAAGTTGCGATCGCATCAACGCCGCTTCGATTCCTCCAATGACGAAGAAGAGCAAGCCAAATCCGACATACATCATTCCAAGTCGTTTGTGATCAACTGTGACGATCCACGAATGAACTTTAGATCCCAATGTGCGACTCACTTCATCTGGAATGGCGCGAGGATGTGATGCGGTCGTCATGTGATTTTATTTCAGTGTCAAGAGATAGGCAACGATTGCGTCAAGTTGGTTGGGATCCAGTTCGAGGCTTGGCATATTGCAACCGACTTTCAGATTCTGTGGATCGTCGACCCACGCACGAAGTGTCGTTGGATTCAGCGGTGCAACTCCAGCACCGATCGTCGTTCGGCTCATGATATGCGTCAAATTCGGGCCGAATGCTCCTTCGGAAACCCCGTCAATCGCATGACAATTCATACATGCGAGATTCAAGAACATGTTGCGTCCTTGTTCGACTGCTGGGTCGGAAACAACAGCGCTTGATTGATGGACGCACCACGCTTTGAATGCGGCATCATCGACTGCGGTCACTCTCAGCAACATATTCGCATGCTGTGTTCCGCAATACTCAGCACACTGCCCAAGAAAAATCCCAGCACGCTCCGCTTGAAACCAAGTGTGATTGACATGATTTGGAATGACGTCTGTCTTGCCGTTCAACTGAGGAATCCAGAAAGAATGAATGACATCAGCCGAATGAAGCGTCAACCAAATCGGCCTTCCAACAGGAACGACAAGTTCGTTGGCTGTGACAATCGTTCCATTTCCTTCAAGATTTGGGACCCGGTATTCCCACCACCATTGATGTGCAATGACATCCACATTCAGCGAACCTGCTGGAGGTTCAGTCAATTCCACTTCTCGAATGGTTCTCAGAGTCGCAAGCGCAAGCACAAACACGATGATCGTCGGAATGACCGTCCATGCAAGTTCGACGGGATTGCTGCCAAAGACTTGGACAGGTTCGCCCGCATCACGTGCGCGCTTGCGAAAGCGGATGATGGACCAGATCAAGACCCCTTCAACGACGACAAATATTGCCGCGCAAATTCCAAGAACGAGCCATGCAATCTCGCGGATTTTATGCGCAGGCGGGCTTGCAGAATGAAAAATATTCAAATCGCCTGCATTAATATTGTCGCTTGACGGAGCACAGACAACAGCATTTGAAGAAACATCGCTTGCTGCAATTGCATGCAACGAAGTGCTGGTCATGAGAATCAGAAAAAGAAATAAAAGATATTTCACTTTGATAAACAATCTAGATTAGCGTACTTCTCATTTTTTGTTATCCTGCAAACAGTTCACACGCCGGCGTGGCGGAACTGGCAGACGCGATGGACTCAAAATCCATTGGGGCTAATACCTCGTGCAGGTTCGATTCCTGTCGCCGGCATTGCTTGCGAATGATTCCCCGTTTATTCCTGTAGTCCTCTGGAATAATTCGGGGATTCTTTTGTAATTTGGATGTCGTGAGGATGGTTCTCGACGACTGTCGCAGCACTCACACGAACAAATCTTGTATCGCGGCGAAACTCTTCGATTGTTGTGCATCCGCAATATCCCATCGCACTTCGCAATCCGCCGATCATCTGATACACGAAATCTGAAAGTGTTCCTCTGTATGGAACGCGTCCCTCCACGCCTTCGGGCACAAACTTTCTTGAGCCCGCTTGCGAATATCGATCTGCGCTCCCAGCATTCATCGCACCTTCGCTTCCCATTCCCCGATAGACCTTGAATCTTCGATTGCTATGCAGCACAAGTTCTCCTGGGCTTTCGTCCAATCCCGCGAAGAGTCCTCCAAGCATCACGCTGTGCGCTCCTGCTGCAAGCGCTTTGGCGATATCCCCCGAAAGTCGAATGCCGCCATCTGCAATGACTGGAATTCCAGCCTTTTCAGCAGCAGCGACAGCATTCATAATCGCAGTGATTTGTGGCATTCCAACGCCAGTCACGACGCGAGTTGTGCAGATTGATCCAGGACCAATACCAACCTTGATCGCATCAGCTCCCATATCAATGAGCGCCTTCGCTCCATCTGCTGTGCCAACATTTCCAGCGATCACTTCGATGGAATATCGCTTCTTCAATTCGCGCACAGTTTCCAACACATTCTGACTATGACCATGCGCTGTATCGACAACGATCACATCAACTTCCGCAGCGATGAGCGCTTCGACGCGGTCATATTGGTGGACACCAACGGATGCGCCAACACGAAGTCTTCCACGCAAATCTCGACACGCACGTGGATGTCGTCGAGTGTTGTCGATGTCTCGCATCGTGACCAAACCGGTCAATTTTCCCGCATCATCAATCAGCGGTAATTTTTCAACGCGAGCACGAATCATGATTGCTTCAGCTTCTGCAAGCGGCGTATTCAATCTTCCTGTTGCAAGATTTTTGCTGGTCATCGAATCGCCAACTGTTGTTGTTCCAGCAATTTTCGATACGAACTTCATATCACGCCGAGTCAGAATCCCAACCAATTTGCCTCCGCGTGTTCCGTCTTCAGTGACAGGAAATCCGCTCACGCCCTGCTCCAACATCAAAGCCAATGCACGTGCAACCGATTCGTGTGGGCTCAAGATGATTGGATCGACGATGATCCCATTCTCGCTGCGTTTGACTTTGGCAACTTCGCTGGCCTGTTGATCAGGCGTCATATTTTTGTGAATGATTCCGATTCCACCCTCTTGCGCAAGCGCACGAGCCAACGTCGCCTCGGTGACGGTGTCCATTGGTGCAGAAATCAGCGGCAATCCAATGGAAATGTTGCGGGTCAGACGAGTCGAGATATCCACAGAGTCTGGGGAGACGGAACTCAACCTTGGAATGAGAAGCACGTCGTCAAAGGTGATTCCGTCTTGAGAAATCTTGTCTTCCATTTGGAGATGATCCGAAGAATTTACAATCTCGTCAAGTACCCCCTTCCACGAAGCCTTTCCCCTGCTATTCTTCGGGATCACGATCAAATGTCACAGAAGGAACTGACTTGAGCCAATCACGAAGCGAACTCATCACACCAGTTGACACGGATTCGCGCGGTACTCAACCAGGCGAAGGTCGTAAAGCTTGGAATTCGTGGCTGACTGCGATCATCAAGATTGAAGGAAGCGATTTGATTGTCAAATCTGGTCTCCCGCCTCGCATTCGACATCGAGGCGCACTTCGCGATCTTGCAACTCCACCAATCACGGAAGACTTGATGTTCCAAGTTGCAAAGGACATTCTTGATCCGAATCAACTGAATCACTTTCGGCGAAATGGTTCAATGGACTTTGCGTTCGACTTCGACCAAGGTCGACGATTCCGAGTCAATTTATTTATGGCTCGAGGTCGCCCTGCAGTTGCGGCTCGACTCATCACGAGCAAGATCAAGACCTTTGAAGAACTTGGACTTCGACCAAGTCTTGGTGAAATCGCCATGTTGGCCCAAGGGCTCATTCTCTTTTCTGGGGTGACTGGTTCTGGCAAGAGCACTTCTATTGCAGCGATGCTTCAATATGTCAATGAGCGCAAGAAGGTGCACATTGTCACAATTGAAGATCCGATTGAATACATCTTTGCCGACGTGAAGGCGACAATCAATCAGCGCGAAATCGGCATTGACTGTACAAATTTCGATGATGCCTTGCGCGCCCTCGTGCGAGAAAATCCCGACATCTGTCTCGTCGGTGAAATGCGCGATTATGAAACATTCGAAGCCGCAGTCCGCGCAGCGGAAACAGGCCATTTGGTTTTCGGAACCATCCATGCATCAAGCGCATGGCAAACTTTCGGTCGTATCTATGACTTGTTCCCAGAAAACGAACGAGATCAGATTCGCAAACTTCTTGCATACAACTTGAGAGCGATCGTCTATCAGAAACTGCTTCCAACATTGAAGCCCGAAGTCGCCCGTATTCCAGCGCTCGAAATTCTGCTCAATACGCCCGTCGTTCAGAAGTACATCCTTGATGCCCGCGAAGGCGATCTTCTTGAAGTGATCAAGGGTGCAAAGGACGAAGGCATGCTCGATTTTACTTCCGCACTTGTCGAACTCGTCGAAAGTGAAATGGTCCATCAACGTGTGGCAATCGAATCCACGCCTCGTCCAGAAGAACTGAAGATGCGCTTGAAGGGCATCACGTAATCGTTTTATATCTTCAAAGCACATCTCCCATGATTTTTCAAGTAAATCCTTTTGTTCTTGCAGTTGATCCGGTTGCATTCAACCTGATTTCGATCTACAAACCGATTCTCATTTTCTTAACGATTATGCCTTATGCATGGGTTATTTCAACCGTGATTGAAATGGACAGTCGCAAGCGGCGGCTCTTTCCCGAACGTTGGGGAAGCATCAGCCTTGCAGTGTTCGTCATTGGAATTGCAACGGTTTTATTTATCCCAATCTTTTGGATCGGTTGGCCTTTGATGATCGCTATGTTCATAGCAGTTCCCTACTCCTATTGGAAGTTTCGCGACAATCGCGTTGCCCCTGCAGACAAATTTGACATCTTGGCAACCAGACTTGCAGCGTTCAAAGCGAAGCGAAAAATGAAGCAAGCATTCGACGAAGTGACTGCGTCCTATGGAACAGGCAAAGGAAAATTTATCACCCCTCCAGAAAAAGGTGCGCCAGACTTCGAAACCCATCTCAACACGGAAAGGATGCTTGTTCCATCACTCCCCGCCCGTGCCAGTCGAATCGAACTTGCTCCCGTTGCAGGTGGATATCTCACAGTACAAACAGTCGACACCATAAAAAGTCGACGAGAAACCTATCCAGCAGATGTTGCTGTAAAAATGATTGATTTGCTCAAGACCGCTGCAGGTTTGGACATCAAGGAACGACGCAAGAGACAATCTGC
>CAMDEL010000054.1 GCA_945896765.1 Singulisphaera sp. GP187 | reverse complement strand
CCAGCTGGATTGGTGATGGCGAAGCTGATGCTGCCAGAAACCGAAACTCCGCGAGATGAATCTCTTGATGCTCTCAAGACGATTCCAAAGACCGCCTGCAATGTGATGGATGCAGCAGCCGAGGGAGCGACAGATGGTTTGCGACTTGCGCTGAATGTTGCAGCGATGCTTGTCGCATTCGTTGCACTCTTGGCGTTGTTGAATTATCCATTGACAGCGCTGAGTGAAATTGACTCAATCGCAGCGTGGCGTGCCGCGCACGGAATCCCAGTGCTGACATTTCAAAACATACTTGGCTATGTCTTCACTCCCCTTGCTTGGTGCATGGGCGTGGGCTCGGAAGACGCGCGTAAAGTTGGTTCACTCATGGGTCAACAAATTATTGCTACCGAATTTGTGGCATATGTCGATTTGAGTGCGTCGCTTCGTGACGGAACAATTGGCTTTCGGGCAGCGCAAATTTCCACGTATGCGCTCTGCGGATTTGCGAATTTGCCGTCGATTGCAATTCAAATCGGCGGACTGAGCGCAATGGCACCAAATCGACGCGGCGACTTTGCGTCGCTTGGTCTGCGCGCAATGGTCGCGGGCGCACTCGCCTGTTGGATGACTGGAAGCGTTGCAAGTTTGTTCATTGGGTGATGATTTATTTTTTCGATGCATAAAGTATCTTCACGCTGCGCATGGCTGACGAATATTCAAACTCCAATTCATCATCGGCCGCGCGACGTCGCTCGAGTGGGTGCTGCGGATGCTCGGGATGCGGAACGATCTTTGTGCTGCTCATTCTTGCTGCGGGGATTTATTTTGGAGTTCGATCGTGTGACAAGATCAGCGATGCCATCAAAAATTTCTCCCTCGTACAAAATACGATCACCAGCACATTGACCAGTGCACTTGGGGATCTGCAACCACAAGGTGGACTGCTCGTTGGCTGGCGTGAAATCGATACGCGTGTGAAGTTCGATCGCGAAACAACGCTTGGCGTCTTTGGATACAAAGTCCCCGTCGGTTCCGTGCATGTTTTTCTGGATGTTCCTGGCAGTCGCGCTCAATACATCATTCCATCCAATGGCCCAAACGACGAACATTGGAATGCTCAAGCCATCAGCGAAAGCGTTGTCATGCTGACTCTTCCGGCGCCGATCGTGAATGACAAAGTGGTTGAAGTTCAATCAGATCCTGGAAAGATAAAGGTGTATATCGACAACGATTGGATGGAGCATCTCATTCCAAGTGGCGGAGACATAGACCAAGCGAAGAAACTTCTTCGACAAGCTGTCATTGAAACTGCACAATCCAAGCCTGCACTTGCAGAAGTTCGAATCGAAGCGCGCCAAGTTGCGAGAAAGTTCTTTGGCGAACTTTTCACCAGATCGCTTGGGCGACCCGTGACCATCATCGTGCAATTTGCTGACGAGATTAGTACTCAAGTTGGTGGTCAAGTTGGTGGTCAAGTTGATGGTCAAGTTGATGGTCTAGGCTCCAGCGATTTCCCAAAGTAATCCAAAGGTTTTCAAAGACTCGAATGGACAACCGTGGACTCGCGCAATGCGATCGGGGTACTCTCATCATCAATGATTCAAGCCGCAATCCCATGTTCGGAAGATCTGCCGTATCCATCGCAAAGACAGCTCGTTTTCGGCAGCGAAATGGTGGCAACGAGCCAGCCACTTGCGGCGCAAGCTGGACTTGAAATGTTGCGTCAGGGCGGCAGCGCTGCAGATGCGGCGATCGCAGCAGCTGCAGTGTTGACGGTGACCGAGCCCACAACAAACGGAATCGGTGGCGATGCATTTGCAATCGTGTGGGATGGAAAATCACTGCACGGAGTGAACGGCAGCGGTCGATCACCTGCTCTTCTATCGCATGAACACTTTGCAGGCATGAACAAGATGCCAATCGATGGATGGTTGCCGATTACTGTTCCTGGACAAGTTGCGCTCTGGGCAGATGTCAATAAAAAATTTGGACGATTGCCTTTTGCAGCGCTTCTCGCACCTGCGATTGCATATGCGCGAGATGGATATCAAGTTGCACCGCTCACGGCACAATTATGGAAGCGCGCAACAGATGTGTATGCCAAACGTGCAAATACCCAAGCATGGCGCGCAACATTTCTCAAAGATGGTGATGCCCCTCGTGCGGGATCGCGAATGCAGTTGCCCGATCATGCGCGCACGCTTGAAGCGATTGCGCAAAGTGGTGGTCGCGCAATGTATGAAGGGGAACTTGCCAAAGCCATTGATGCGGCAGCTCGCGATCAAGGTGGTCATCTTCGATTCTCCGATCTTGCCGCACATAAAACTGAATTCGCTCCCACGATTTCCGTGCCATATCGCGGATACCGACTTCACGAAATTGCGCCAAATGGCCAAGGAATTGCTGCATTAATTGCACTTGGCATTCTTGAAACCAGAGACTTCGCAAATCTCTCGGTGGATTGTCCAGATGCGCTGCATATCGCCATCGAAGCCATCAAACTTGGCTTCGCAGATGCGCATGCGCATGTTGCAGATCCTGCAAACATGAGGATCACATCTGCGGAGTTGCTCGAACCTTCGCGACTTGTCAAACTTGCAAAGCGAATCGATCTTGCTCAAGCACAAGATTTCAGCAGCGGCATTCCAAAGCCCGGCGGAACGGTTTATCTCTGCGCAGCGGATTCACGAGGGATGATGATCTCATTCATTCAGAGCAACTATGCAGGATTTGGTTCTGGCGTTGTGATTCCTGGCACCGGCATCGCGATGCAAAATCGCGGAGCGTGTTTTAATCTTGAAACGGGTCATCCAAACTGTGTCGGCCCATCGAAGCGTCCATACCACACGATCATTCCAGGATTCGTTACGCGCACAACGCCGACTGGTGAAGAACCGGCGATGGCGTTTGGTGTGATGGGTGGATTTATGCAACCTCAGGGTCATGTGCAAGTGATGATGCGAATGATCGACTTCGCGCAGAATCCTCAAGCAGCACTTGATGCGCCTCGTTGGCAATGGATGCAAGGGAAATCGATTCAGTTGGAACCAGGATTCTCGGACGCAACAATCGCAGAATTACGCCGCCGTGGGCATGACATCACAATTGCGGACGCAAGAACGGTCACTTTTGGCCGTGGGCAAGCGATTGTTCGGATGAGCGATGGTTGGATGGGTGCCAGCGATTTGCGCGCCGACGGAATTGTTGCTGCGCGATAAGTTCGCATCTCTACTCAGGACCGTTTCGGCGAAACTGCCCCTCTGCGCTACACTTTTTCAATGCCCATAAAGAGTATTTTGAAGTTGGAAATCGAGCGCGTCTCGATCCTCGACGAACACGGAAATTATGACGAGAAGCTCGGTGCCGGTCTGATTCCAGACGCAGACCTTGTGAAGCTTTATGAAGCGATGTCGTCGTGTCGCTATCTCGATGAAGTTGCTTTCAAATTGCAACGCTCCGGACGCATGGGAACCTATCCGCAGAACATGGGTCAGGAAGCCACAAGCTTGGCAGCGGCATATGTCTTGAACCAAGATGATTGGTTGGTCACTTGTTACCGCGAAAATTGCGGACTCTTCTGGCGCGGCGTTCCAATGGAAGCGATTCTTCTGCACTGGATGGGCGACGAGCGTGGCAATGCGATGCCTCGTCCACACTTTGCGACTCCGATCGCCGTTCCGATCGGCACACAGATGTTGCACGCGACTGGATTGGCGTGGGCATCAAAGTATCGCGGTGAAAAACAAATCGCGTGCACATTCTTTGGCGATGGCGCAACAAGCGAAGGCGACTTCCACGAAGCTGCGAATTTTGCTGCGAATCTCGATATTCCTGTCGTTTTCTGTTGCCAGAACAACTTCTGGGCGATCAGCGTTCCTGGAAAAATTCAGTGCAGCGCTCCAACTGTTGCGCAGCGTGGCATCGCATACGGAATGCCTTGCCTGCAAGTCGATGGCAACGATATTTTTGCGTGCGTCTATGCAGTCAAAGAAGCTGCCGAGCGAGCGCGCAAAGAATCCCGACCAACCTTCATCGAAATGGTGACCTATCGACTTGGCGATCACACCACCGCAGATGACGCGCGTCGATACCGCGATCAAGCCGAAGTTGATGTTTGGAAGTTGCGCGATCCACTTCTTCGAACTCGTAAATTTATGGAAAGCAAGAAACTGTGGAATTCATCCAAAGAAGACGCGATGCGACAGCGCATCGAAGTCGAAGTGAACGCCGCAGTCGCGCGCAGCGAACAGATCGTGGCGCCAGAAGTCTCTGATGTTTTCAATTACACATTTGCAGAACTGCCTTCAGATTTAGCGCAGCAACGCGACTCGATGCAAACACATTCGTTGGCATCTGAAGCCACAGTTCGATCGGAAGGACACTAAAAAATGGCGAATCTCAATCTTGTTCAAGCAATCAACCTTGCTCTCATCCAAGAAATGGAAAAGGATGATCGTGTTCTGCTGCTCGGTGAAGATGTGGGCGTCAATGGTGGAGTTTTTCGAGTCACCGAGGGACTTCACGCACGCTTCGGCGCGCGGCGCGTTGTCGATACTCCGCTTGCTGAAAGTGGAATCATCGGCACTTCAATCGGACTTGCGATGGCAGGACTTCGACCAATTCCCGAAATTCAATTCGATGGATTCTTGGGCCCAGCGTATGACCAGATTTGCAGTCACGCCGCTCGCATGCGAACACGAACGCGCGGAGCGTTCACCGTGCCATTGACGATTCGCGTTCCTGTCGGTGGCGGCATTCACGCACCCGAATTGCACAGCGATTCTCCCGAAGCAATCTATTCTCATCAACCTGGCCTCAAAGTTGTGATGCCAAGTTCGCCGTATGACGCGAAGGGTCTTCTGATCAGTTCGATTCGCGATCCAGATCCAGTCATCTTCTTCGAACCCAAGCGTGTCTATCGCGCATTTCGCGAAGAAGTTCCAGAAGATGAATACACAATTCCAATCGGCAAAGCTCGCGTTGTATGCGAAGGAACAGAACTGACCATCGTCAGTTGGGGCGCCAGCGTTCTGCAGTGCATGGAGAGCATCGAAAAATCTTCTCGTTCGATCGAACTGATTGATCTGCGCACAATTTTTCCGATGGATCTCGAAGCAATCGAAGCGAGCGTGCGTAAGACTGGCCGATGCGTTGTCGTGCACGAAGCGCCTCGCACAGGTGGCATGGGTGCAGAAGTCGCTGCTCAAATTATGGAGCGCTGCTTCCTGTATCTCGAAGCTCCAGTACAACGCGTGACTGGTTTCGACACGATTATGCCTTATTACAAGCTTGAATTGAGTTACATGCCCGACGCAAACCGCATCAGCGGAGCGATCGAGGATGTCTTCTCATTCTGACCCACCCGCTTCTTTCACAACTGGCATCTCGATCGACTTCACCCCGTATCCTGAACACACATATGGCTGGACTCAAACAACCCGCGGACAAGAGCCACTTCCTTCTTCCAGATTTGGGTGAAGGTTTGGTTGAAGCAGAACTCATTCGATGGTTGGTCAAACCAGGCGAAGTGGTCAAGGAATCGCAGCCGATGGCTGAGATGCAAACCGACAAAGCACTTGTTGAAGTCCCGAGTCCATGGGCCGGAACAATCAGCGAACTCTGCGGCAAGGAAGGCGACATTATTAAAGTTGCAGCAGTGCTCGTGAGATATGGCGTTGGCGTTGCAAGCGCGACGAAACCTGCGACTGCGCCAGCGAAGACTGCCGCGAAAGAATCCGCGCCTGCATGTGTCTCATCGCAAGTTGCCGCAGGCGTAAAGGGATCGGGTGACGACCTGAGCAAAGATCAAGGAACTGTTGTCGGCAGTATGCAAGGGACATTGAATGTTGCCAGCCGATTCGCGCGCAAAGATGATGAGCATCTCGCGACAACGACATCAACGAAAACTCCACAAGGCAAGTCGCTCGCGACTCCTGCAGTGCGCCGAATTGCGAAAGAGCTTTCGATTGATATCAATCGAGTCGATGGAACTGGCCGCGGCGGACGAGTCACCGCAACTGATGTTGGATCCTTTGCGGACGCAGCTCCTTCGGCGAGCAAAGCCAGAACTCCCGCCGCAGGAAATGGATTTGCCGCGCGCGCCGTTGCTGCTCCCATCAACTTGCCGCCCGTCGATAAAGATGGCGTTTCTCAGCGCATTCCATTCCGTGGAGTTCGTCGAAAGATCGCAGAAGCACTGGCAAAGTCCGTGCAAACTGCAGTGCATTTCACAGCAGTCGACGAGGCAGATGTCACACAACTCGACATCAAGCGCAAAGAATATTCCCGCGTCATTGGTCAAAAACTTTCAATGCTTCCATTTGTGATGCTTGCTGTTTGTAAGGCGCTTCGTGCATTCCCAGCGCTCAACGCGAATGTCGATGATGCGAATAACGAAATATTGATCAAGGGCGTAATCAATATTGGTGTCGCAGTCGATACAGAATCTGGATTGATGGTCCCGGTTATTCGCGATGCGGATCGCAAGTCGGCTTTAGAACTTGGCACAGCAGTGAAAACTCTCGCAGCAAAGTGCAAGGATCGTTCGATCACCCGCGAAGAATCGATGGGTGGAACATTTACCATCTCGAATGTGGGCTCGTACGGTGGAATGTTTGCGACTCCGATTATCAATTATCCAGAAGTCGCAATCCTTGCCGCAGGACGCGCGCGAGAACGCGTGCTTGTCAAAGATGGGAAGTTCTACGCCGGACTTGTTCTTCCCCTTTCGATCTCATGCGATCACAGAGTTGTCGACGGCGCGCAGGCGGTGCGATTTCTCAGTGAAGTCATTCGGCTGCTGGAAAACCCCAACGAATTCACCGAGTAACGGTGGCAGACTCGACGCACCAGATTGGCTTTGGGGTTGGCTCTGGCAATTCGCCAATTCTAGATTTGAATGATCCAAGGCTCGACGATTATCGTTTTCTTCGCGACCGAGATTTGTCTGGTGCGCGAAGAAACGAAGGACTGTTCGTTGGCGAGACACTACCAATTCTCACTCAGATGCTTGCGATCCCAGGAGTGACTCGAAGCATTCTTGCCTCGCAGCGCATGGCAGAACGTGCTGCGCAAGTAATTGCGCAATCTGCATCGCCCAATGTTCCGCTACTGATTGCCTCCGATGCGATCATCGAGCAAACTGCGGGATTTGATGTCCACCGCGGTGCGCTCGCCATCGGACTTCGCGCTCCACTTGATTGCCGAACGCCATTCGATCCTGCATTTCAATCTGCCGATCTGCTGGTCGCTCTCGATGGCGTTATCAACATGGACAATGTGGGCGCAATTTTTCGTGGTGCTGCTGCGTTTGGAGTTGGCGGAGTCTTGCTCTCCAAAGATTCGCATGACCCGCTCTATCGAAAAGCCCTGCGTGTGTCGATGGGATATGCGCTGACGATTCCGTATGCATGGTGCAACGATCTCGCTTCGACAATCTGTGAAATGCGTGCTCGCCGACCTCAGTTGCGTGTTCTTGCTGCGGATTGTTCACATTCTGCAAAGGACATCGCCGACTTCGATTCGCAAACACATGCCGAGACTCCGCCAACAATGCTGATCGTCGGCAGTGAATTCGAAGGAATCTCTCCTCTTGTTCTGAAGGCATCCACGGACCGCGTGCGAATTCAGATCGCGACATCGGTCGATTCGCTCAATGCTGCAGTGGCGGCAAGTATTTGCCTGCATCGGTTGGCGGCAAAGCCTATTTAACCGCTCAATAGTTGCGAGCGAAGCTGATTGGCAGCCTGCCTTCGTCAAATCTGAACGCAATCTGCACAGAACGCATTTGTACGTCCATTAGTTTTCCGTCTGCCCAGTCTTGTCCCGTCTTGAATTCGTGGCTGGGGAAAACTCCCCCGTCGAGTGAATTTGAAGCATCACGCAAAGAGCCTCACACATGATTAAAGATCTCCAGAACCAAAGCCGTTGTTTCGACAAATTCTTGAAGCTTGTAATTGCAAGCAGCCTGATGTTGCTCGCAGCAATTTTTGTACTCAACGTGCCACCTGCACTTGCAACGCCTATGCAATCTTCCCAAACTCAAGCGGTAAAGCCTGTTACAAAAAAACCTGCTGCAACACCACCGAAATCACCAACCTCTACTACGACTACGACTCCGAAGAAACCCTCAGCCACAAAGTCATCGTCGACAACTGCCACAAAGACTCCTGATGCCACTCCACCCCAAGTAGCAAAACCATCCCTTGAGGAAACTCGCCTGACACTTTCCAAGTGGATTGAAACGCAACAAATCATTTCGAAGGAGCGCAACGATTGGCAACAGGGAAAGGAGATTCTCCAAAGTCGAATCGAACTAGTCGGAAAAGAGGTAGGAGTTCTCAACGAGAAAATTACTCAGTCACAGGCTGCTGTCGTGGAATCAAATGCAAAGCGAGACCAACTCATCGCCGAAAATGATCTGCTGAAATCATCAACCTCACAATTGGCGAATGCCGTGACTGTGATGGAAGAACAAGTACGAAAACTCTCTAAATTGATGCCAGAGCCTGTTGCGGCAAGGCTCCTTCCTCTCCTCCAGCGCATCCCCGTGGATCCAACAAACACACGCGTTTCAACAGCGGAACGCTTTCAGAATGTTCTTGGAATTCTCACTGAGTTGAACAAGGTCAATAGCGAACTCGCGGTGACGTATGAAATTAAAACGCTCGCAGATGGCTCATCAAGCGAAGTTCAAGTGCTCTACATCGGACTCGCGCAGGCGTACTACATCAGTCCACGAGGCGAGGGTGGCATCGGTCGACCAACAGAAGATGGTTGGAAATGGGAGCC